>NZ_JBXASU010000013.1:96051-114378 GCF_058809705.1 Cupriavidus sp. MPR-AND1C
AGCGAAAGCACGCGCTGGCGTGCTTTCGCTCGGCCAGACCTCAAGACTTCAGCTCGGAAGGCGCCAGGTTCCACAGCTTGCTGTCGCTGGTGGACACCGCCACGGCGCCTTCCCGGATCGCGCTGCGGATGTCGTCCTTGTTGCAGACGAACCCCGAGGTCACGATGGGCGGCAGTGCCTTGCGGTCCTGGGTGGAAAGATGCGCGAGCATGGGCGCCGGCATCAGCTGCACCAGGTTGGGATCGCTTTGCTCCAGCGCCTTGACGCTGCGCGGCCAGGTCGAACGGTCGGTCACGAACACCTTCTGCATGGTGATCAGGCCAGCCCGGTTGGCGCGCTGGATGGTGGCCACCCGGGTCGAGACGAGACTGGTCACCCCGATATCGGCGAGATACTCGACGCCGCCCTTGTCTTGCTACAGCCCTTCGCAACTGTCGATATTGACGATAACGTACTTGCCGGCCTTGGTCAGCGTGGCCACCACGGGCTGCAGCTTGCGCAGCTCCACGTTGGCAACGATGCAGACCTCGGCGTGGCTCTCGATCAGGATATCGGCCTGCTCGACACCGAAGAGCGTCGCGATGACCGGGTGCCGTGTCAGGCGTGCCCCGAGGGACTTGTCCATGGTGCTTACCGATCCGGGTCGTGGGGCAGCGCGTCCGTCAGGCCGAGCTTGCCGGGGTTGAGGATGTTCTTGGGATCCAGCGCCTGCTTGACCGCCATCAGCACCGCGAACGCGCCGCCGAGCGATTCGCGCATATACGGCGCGCGCAGCAGCCCGATGCCGTGATGGTGGCTCAACGCGGCATTGTATTTGATCAACACCGCGTTGGCGGCATCCCAGGCCTGGCGATACCATTTGGCCCGGTTCTCCACCTCGACCTCGCCGCGCAGCGAGAAGTACAGGCAGGCGCCGTCCACATAGGCATGCGACTGGTGCGCGGAGCCGGCCAGCGTGCCGGGCACGGCGTTGATGGCCTTGACCACGTCCGTGTAGATGGCGGGCAGGTCGCGCCAGGGGCCGGACATCTCCAGCGTGTCGGCGACAAAGCCGGGGCTGCGCTTGAAGCCTTCGGCGCTCTTGCCGGTCAGGTAGCGCGTATCCAGCCAGCGCTCGAAGATCGCGTCGCTGTCCAGCGCGTCGCCGAGCCCCTTGCACACGCCTTCGCTGATGGCCATCACGGCATCGACCATCTCGCGCGCGCCTTCGTCGGCGATCAGCAGCACGTTGGTGTCCGGCAGGTTGAACTGCACGCGGCTCTCAAGCTCGTCGTACAGGCGCAGGGCGGCGGGATTGGCGCCACGCTGCATGATCTCGCGGCAGGCTTCGAGGCCGATGGCGAAGGTCTTGAAGCCATAGGCGATGGCGCGGCCGTAGTCCGGCAGCCGATGCAGCTTGAGGCGCACGCGCACGATCACGCCGAGCGTGCCTTCCGAGCCGATGAACAGTTGCTGCAGGTCCGAGCCGAGCGCCGCGCGCGAGTAGCCGCCCACGCTGATCAGGCTGCCATCGGCCAGCACCACGTCCATGCCGAAGACCATGTCCTCGATCTTGCCGTAGCGCGTGGAGAGCTGCCCGGCACCCCGGCACGCCACCCAGCCGCCCACAGTGCTGATGGCGAAGGACGACGGCCAGTGGCCCATCGTCATGCCGTAGTCCTTCTGGATGGTCTGCTCGAACACGTCGCCGAACAGGCCGGCTTCCACCTCGACGATCTGGCTTTCCCCGTCGAAGCCCAGCACCTTGTTCAGCCCGCACACGTCCAGCACGATGCCGCCGCGCACCGGCAGCGCGGCGCCGGTGACATTGCTGCGGCCCGCCGACACCGTCAACGGGATCGCCGCCGCGTGCGCGATCCGCATGACGGCCTGGATCTGCGCGATCGTGGACACGCGCACGATGACGGCCTGCGGCGTGGCCGGCCGGCCCGCGGTCTCGGTCATCATGGAACCGGCCCACCAGTCGCGCGTCCAGGCCACCACGCTGGTGGAATCGGTCAGCACCTCATCGGCCACGCCGCGCAGCGTATCGATGTGCGCGGCGTCCACGCCAACAGCGTTGCGCTGCAGGCCGGGCATGCCGGAGGTTTCCTTGATGGTGGCCGCATAGGCCGGCGGCGTGTGCGCGCCGACGACATAGTTGCCACGGTTGTAGCCGCGCTTGATGGCTTCCTTGCTGATCATTGTGCATCTCCCAGTAGAACGGATTTTTCATGTGCGACGGCAGCGAGGTAGTCATTGACCTGCTGCGCCACCACGGATTCGGACAGGCCAAGCTCGGCCTGCAGGATTGCGCCCACGCGGGACGCGGCGCGCGCCGAGGCATCGCGCGCCATCAGGCGGGCGCGGATGCGGCGCGAGAGCACATCGTCCACGCTCCCCGCCAGCTCGTGGCGCGCGGCGTAGACGATCTCGGCTTCGGTATAGGGAAGCCCTTCGACGATCGGTGCCTGCAGGCGCGCATCGGCCTGCAGGATGTCGCTGACAAAGCGGGCTTCCGTGCCATAACGCTCGCCCAGGTGGGCGGACAAGCCGCCCGATGCCACGATGGCCTGCGCGTCGTATCCCGCGGCACCCAGCAGGTACGCGGACTTGGTCTGGCATCTGTTGCGCTGGCCAATCACTTTCTGGGCCGCGTCGATGGTTTGCTCAGCCATGTGCCGGGAGGTGGTCAGCTTGCCCCCGACAATGGTGACAAGGCCATCGGCGGCGGTATGGATCTCATGGTTGCGCTTGATCTCCAGCGTCTTGGCCCCCGGCGGCGCCACCAGCGGCCGGCAGCCCGCGATGCTGCCGAGCACGTCTTCGGCCTGCAGGTCGGTCTTCAACGCCCAGCGCGCGCCGTCCAGCAGGAAGTCGAGTTCCTCGCGGGTGCAGCAGACGTTGTCGAGATCGCCCTCGTAGTCTTCGTCCGTGGTGCCCAGGTAGGAGACGTTGCCCCAGCGCGTGATGGTGGCGCGGCGGTTGCGCCCCGGCACGGGGATGGTCACGGTGCAGTCGTTGCGGACCTTGAGCCAGGGAATGGCCACGTGCACGCCCTTGGCCGGGCGGATATGCAGCGTCTTTTCCTCGCCCTTCTTGCGCCCGGTCCAGTCACGCAGCCACACGCCGGTGGCCATGACGACGACGCCGGCCCTGGCGCGGATCTCTCGATCCCCGGCATGAATGATGGCGCCGTCGACCTTGCCGTGGCCGTTGCGCGTGATCTCCACCACCTTGGCGTGGTTGACCACTGCCGCGCCGTGAAAGGCCGCGGTGCGGGCGATGTTCAGCGTGAGCCTGGCATCGTCCACGCGCGCATCGAAGTACATGAAGCCGCCGAGCAGGTTCTCCTCGTTGAAGGTCGGGCAATGCGACAGCACCTCGGCCTTGGTGAGCTTTTGATGCAGGATGCCTTCGCGCCAGCCGCCCGCCAGGTCGTAGGTCCAGAGCAGGCTCTCGAATGCCTTGGACAGACGCTTGTCGAACACGCCATCCTTCTCCATCACGGGAAACAGGAACGGCAGGCGCTGCACCAGGTGCCGCGCGTTCCTGCGCAGGCGTTGGCGCTCCAGCAAGGAATGACGGACCAGCCCGAGGTTGCCCTGCTCGATGTAGCGCAACCCGCCATGCACCATCTTGGAGGACTTGGACGACGTGCCGGAGGCAAAGTCGTTCTTCTCCACCAGGGCGACGCGATAGCCGCGCAGGCTGGCATCCAGCGCGGCGTAGGCGCCGGTCACGCCGCCGCCGACGATGAGGATGTCGAAGGTCTCGCTGCCAAGTCGATCAAGCTGCGCCTGGCGCGCCAGACGCAGCGGTTCGGTGGATGTCATCCCGGCGCGGTCCCGGCTGGGACTTCTGGATGGAAAAACCATCATGTTTCGGCGATCTCCTGGCTGGTCAGTGGTGATGGAAGGATTGCGCGTGGCGCAACTCGGACGCGACCCGTGCGTGCCAGAGCGCGCGGCGCTCGCCGCGTTGGTCGGCGCCAAGGCGTGGCTCGAACACGGCATCGGTTTCATTGGTCACGCGGGCGTCCTGCAGCGAGTCCCACAGCAGCCCTGACGAGCCCGCGAAGAAGGCGATGCCGCGCAAGCTGGCGCGATCGGTCTCGCGCATGCGCCGGATCGGCATGCCGGTCAGGTCCGCCTGGATCTGCAGCAGCGCGTCGCTGCCGGACAGACCGCCACCCACGATGAGTTCGGCCACGGGCACGCCGGCGACTTCCTCGTTGGCCTCCATGCAGGACGAGACCGCATGCGCGATGCCTTCCAGGATGGCGTAGGCCACCTCGGCCTGCGTGCTTGCGATGGAGATGCCCGTTAGCGACGCGCGGGCTTCGGGCTGCATCTGCGGCACGCGCAGCCCGGTGAGCGCGGGCAGGAAGGTCACGCCGCGCGCGGCGTCGACGGTGGCGGCCAGCGCGCTGATCTGCTTTGCGCTCTCGAACCAGCGCAGCTTCTCGCAGACCCAGTTCAGCGCGGAGCCCGTGGTGGCGACGAAGGTCTCCACGGAAAGATGCGAGACATCGTGCTGCCGGCGCGCGGTCATGGTCAGGGTGCCGTCGTACAGGCCGGCCTTGGCCGGTGGCTGCGGCCCGATCACCAGGTCCACGAAGCTGCCGGTGCCGTGCACGCACATCGACTGCCCGCGCTCCAGGCATCCGAGCCCCGCGGCGCCGGCAAGCTGGTCGCCCGCGCAAGCGAGGATCGGCACGTCGATGCCCAGCAGCGCGGCGCGCGTGCGCCCGAAATCGTCGGCGTCCTGGCGCAGCGCGGGCAGCAGCGCGTGCGGGAAACCCAGCGCATCGAGCCAGCCAAGGTGATAGCGGTGCCCGGCCAGCACGTAGGCGCTGGCGGAGGTGGCGTTGGTCGGCGTGGTCACGCAGGCGCGCTCGGTGGACAGGTGCCAGAGCAGCCAGGTGTCGATGGTGCCGAACGCCAGGCTGCCCGCGCGCAACGCCTCGGCCACCTCGGGCGTGTCCCGCAGATGGCGTGCGGCCCAGAGGTAGGGAGAACGCACGCCGACCGGGCGCCCGACCTGCTCGAGCAGCGTCTTGTCCCAGGCCGGCGCCAGCGCGCCGAGCTCGCCGGCATAGCGCGTGTCTTGCCAGACCATGGCGGGCACGATCGCCCGCCCGCTGCGGGTATCCCACAGCACGGCGGTGGCACGCTGCGTGGCAATGCCCAGCGCGACGATGCGCAACTGCGCTTGCCGCGCGCGTGCGATGGTGGCGCGGCAAACGGCGATCGTCTTTTCCAGTATCGCGTTGGCATCTTGCTCGACCACGCCGGGCCGTGGCGTGTTCACCTGCAGCGTCGTGTACTCGAGGCACGAGACATGGCCGTCGGCGGCAACCACGGCCGCGCGCGTGCCGGACGTGCCTTCGTCGATGGCGAGTATGACGTTCCTGTTGGTCTTCATCGTTGGGATTTCTCTATCGCCGGGTTGAGGAACGCCGGGGCCGGCGCCTCGTCGCCGCCAAATTGCGGGGCGTCGGCTTCGTTGTCAGGATGGATGGTGGTGCGCGTCGGGTCCCACTTGATGGCAAAGCAGATGATGCTGGCCGCCAGCGGCACGACCGAGAGGATGAGAAAGGTCGTCTCCAGGCCGTATTTTTCCCGGAAGAGCGGGAAGATCAACAGGCCCAGTGCGGCGCCGGTCGCGCCTAGTGCGCCGATGATGCCGTTGGCCCCCGCGCGCAGTTCGCTGCGAAACGACAGCGACGAAAGGCTCTTGCCGTTGGCGCCGGGGCCGCCTGAATGGAAAAGGATGAACAGCGACGGCACGATCACCGCCACCCAGATCGGCATCTTGCCGTTGAACAGGCCGAGGATCAGCAGCATGACGAAGACGGCGGCGAAACCAAAGGCCGAAGCACGGCGCAGACCCAGCTTGCGCCCGATCAGCGGCGACATGAAGCCACCCAGGATGCCAAAGACGTTGAAGACCAGCGCACCCACCGTGGCGTAGACAAAGTCCTTGCCGAACAGCGCCGCGCTGATCAGCGGCAGATACCAGCCCACCGCGAAATACTGGATGGATTGCCCGATCTGCACCGTCGCCGCAAGCACGGTGCGCGGCAGGTACACACCGCGAAAGATCAGCAGCACATTGGCCAGCCCGCGCTTTGCCTGGTTCAGCACCGGCAGGCGCTCCTCCACCGGCGCAGCGACAAAGGGCCGGCCATAGATCCGCGTCATTGCCTTGGCGGCGTCGGCCAGCCGCTCCTTGCGCGCCAGCCAGATCGGGCTCTCCACCAGGAACGCAAGCTGCAGTACCAGGATGCCAATCCCGAAGATGGCGGTGGCCGCAACCGAGTAGCGCCAGATGGCGTCGCCCACATTCCACGAATGGAACAACAACGCCAGCAGCAAATTGCTGCAGACCGCGGTGTACCACATGCCCTGCCACGTATTGAGCCGGCTCTTCAGCCTGACGGGCGTGAACTCGGCCAGCACTGCCATGGCGATGGCGAAGTCGATGCCGTAGGCGGCGCCGACAAAGAAGCGCCCGACGAGGATCACTTCGAAGCCAGGCGCGAACACCACCAGCAGCGCGCCAATCACCGCCAGGAATTTCGCGATGATCAGCGGGCGAATGCGGCCCCAGCGGTCCGCCATCCATCCGCCGATGGGATTGAAGGCGATAGCCACCCACGAAGCAAAGGACGTCAGCAGCGCAACCTGCGAAGCGGCAAGCTGCAGGTTGCGCGTCATGGGCCCGAGCCCGGCGCTCAATGCGGAATTGGAAAATGCGTCAAGGAACAGTCCCCCCAGCGCGAGCCACCAGATGAGGCCGGCTCTACCTTTTATGCCTGGGCAGGAATCAATAAATGCGATGACATCATCGATGCCACGGATCTTGATCGTGGATTGCACAGCGGTCTCCTTGTTTTATTTCTGTAAGAGGCCGCAGCAAGCTGCACGCAGGAAGAGACCATCCTACAGATGGTCTCTTATCTAGATCTGCAGGCAAACTCTAGGTTGAAAGGTTCAGGGTGTCAAGGAGGACAAGCGCGGGGACGCGTGCACATTGATCCGCCTCTATCAGCGCGATGCATGACGGCAACTCGGCAGGCGCATGACCTGGATTTCCGGTCCGGTACGTCTTTCACAGGACTTTGCTACATTGCTGACTGCTGGCGAAAACGGCCTCACGCGGCCGCCCCGCTCACCGCAAACCGACTTACCAAGGAGACATCGAATGCACGCCGCACTTCAACTTCGTTCGCTAATCAAGAGCAGCGGTGAACTCGAACTGTCGCTAGACAGCATCGACACCCCGAACCCCGGCCCGGATGAAGTGCTCATCCGCATTGAAGCCTCTCCCCTCAACCCGTCCGATCTCGGCCTGCTGTTCGGTGCGGCCGACATGAGCACGGCCAAGGCCAGCGGCACGGCGGAGCGCCCCGTGGTCACCGCGCGCGTCCCGGAAGGCGCGATGCGCAGCATGGCAGGCCGCATGGATGCGTCCATGCCGGTTGGCAATGAGGGCGCGGGCGTGGTTGTCGATGCAGGCTCGTCCCCGGCGGCGCAAGCGTTGCTGGGCAAGACCGTGGCTGCCATCGGCGGCGCGATGTACTCGCAGTACCGCTGCATTCCGGCGGACCAGTGCCTGGTCCTGCCCGAAGGCGCCACGCCCGCCGATGGCGCGTCGTCGTTCGTCAACCCGCTCACCGCGCTGGGCATGGTCGAGACCATGCGGCGCGAAGGGCATAGCGCCCTGGTGCACACCGCCGCGGCTTCCAACCTGGGCCAGATGCTCAACCAGATCTGCCTCAAGGATGGCATCAAGCTGGTGAACATCGTGCGCAAGCAAGAGCAGGCTGACCTGCTCAAGGCACAGGGCGCGGTCTACGTCTGCAACGCCGCGTCGCCCACGTTCATGCAGGACCTCACCGAGGCGCTCGTCGCCACTGGCGCAACGATCGCGTTCGATGCCACGGGCGGCGGCAAGCTCGGCGGCCAGATCCTCACCTGCATGGAAGCGGCCTTGAACAAGACGGCGCGCGAATACAGCCGCTATGGCTCGACCACCCACAAGCAGGTCTACCTCTACGGCGGCCTGGACACCAGCCCGACCGAATTCAACCGCAACTTCGGCATGGCGTGGGGCATGGGCGGCTGGCTGCTGTTCCCGTTCCTGCAAAAGATCGGGCGCGAGCGGGCCAGCGAACTCAAGCAACGCGTGGTGGCGGAGCTGAAGACCACCTTTGCCAGCCATTACTCGAAGGAGATCTCGCTGGCCGAGGTGCTGGACCTGGACGTGATCGCCGTCTACAACAAGCGCGCGACGGGTGAGAAGTACCTGATCAACCCGAACAAGGGCCTGGCCGGGTAAATCATCCCGGGGCGCCTTGCGCGCCCACCGTGTCAAGAATCAGCCGCTGCGCCGCGGCCAGCGGCGCGGCGCTGCCGGCCGGCAACGGGTGAGCGCTTTCCAGTTCCGCGGCGGCGTGGAAGCTCACCCAGGTGCCGCCCTGGCCGTCATCGCGCACCAGTACGCGCAGGGGCAAATCCAGCGCAACGCTGGGTGCCGCGAGCATCAGCGGCGTTCCCCCCTTGGGGTTGCCATAGATCAGCACCTGCGTCGGCGGCATCGCCAGCCCGGCGTTGCGTGCCGCCTCGGCATGGTCGATCCGCGCGAAGATCGTCATGCCCTTGTCTTTGAATGCCGCGAGCAGGCGCTCCACGGTCCTCGGAAAATCGTAGCGGCTGGGATAGGTTTCCATGACGGATCTCGTTGCTTGCCTGGATCACTCTATATCCCTGCCGCTCGCCTGCCATGCGCAACTTGGCGCAACGCCTTCGATGAAGTGCGCGAGCAGCATCTCGCCTAAATCTCGCCTAAATCTCGCATTAAGCCGGCGCGCATTTTTCGCCACAAATAATCCATCGGCGTCGGGTTTCCATGTAGCCATATAGCCCTTATAAATACGAGTGATTTGCATTTACAATTTGATCTATCGCACCGCAGCGACAACAATCAAGCACCGAACACCCAACGCCGAACCCCGTCTACATCACGCACACGCCAGCCATGCCGCCGACCCGCGATCCACTCACCCTGCCCGCCAGCCTGCGGCTCGCCCCGCCGCCGGTGCCGCGCCTGGCCTATCTGGGCGCCGGCACCCTGGTCGCGGTCGGTTACATGGATCCCGGCAACTGGGCCACTGCCATCTCCGGCGGCGCCAAGTACGGCTACAACCTGCTGGCGGTCATCGCCGCGTCCAGTCTCGTCGCCATGCTGCTGCAGTGGATTGCCGCGCGCGTCGGCGTGGTCACCGGGCGTGACCTGGCGCAGCTCAGCCGGGAACGTTTCTCCCGGCCCATCGTGCTCACCCTGTGGGTGGGCAGCGAGATCGCCATCATCGCCTGCGACGTGGCCGAGGTGGTCGGCTGCGCCGTGGCGCTGCAACTGCTGCTGCACGTGAACCTGTGGGCCGGCGTGCTGATCTCGGCGGCAGCCACCGTGGCCATGCTGGCCGTGCACCGCGAAGGACGGCGCACGCTGGAAGCGCTGGTGGGCACGCTGATCCTGCTGGTGGCGCTGTGCTTCGTCGCGCAACTGGCGATGGCGCAGCCCGACTGGGCGGCGGTGGCTGGCGGCTTCGCCCCCACGCCGGAACTGGTGCGCGATGCGGGCATGCTGTGGCTGGCAGCCGGCATCGTGGGCGCTACCGTCATGCCGCACAACCTTTACCTGCACGCTTCACTGGTGCGCAAGTACAGCCCTGGCGCCGTGCATGGACAGCCGCCTTCGCCCGCCGCCGCGCCGGCGCTGGTGCAGGCGCTGCGCGGCGTCAGCATGGACACCTTCGGCTCGCTCACCTTCGCCTTCCTGATCAATGCCGCGCTGCTGATCGTGGCAGCGGCCGTGTTCCACGCCGGCGGCATGACCGACGTATCGGACCTGGCCGACGCGCACCGCTTGCTCGACCCGCTGCTGCATTCCCAATGGGCCAGCCTGCTGTTCGCCGCCGCGCTGCTCGCGTGCGGCCTCAACTCCACCCTCACCGGCACGCTCGCCGGGCAGGCGGTGATGGAGGGCTTTCTCAACCTGCGCATGTCGCGCGTGCGCCGCGCGCTGCTGACGCGCGGCCTGGCGATCGCGCCGGCCCTGGTTGCGGTCGGCATCTTCGGCCAGCATGGCTCGGCGGAACTGCTGGTGGCCAGCCAGGCAGTGCTCAGCGTGAGCCTGCCCCTTGCCGTGCTGCCGCTGATCGGGTTCGCCTCCCGCGCCGACCTCATGGGCGCGTGGCGCTTGCGCGGCCTGCCTCTGGCGCTGGCGTGGCTGAGCGCGGGCGCCATCCTCTTCCTGAACGGCGCGCTGCTGTGGCAAAGCATCGCGGCATGAGGCCGCCAGGGTGGACCGCAAAGAAGCTAGTGGGCTAGTGGGGCGCCTCGCCCCGCGTGAACCGCGGCGGCCTCTTCTCCACGAACGCGCGCACGCCTTCCCGCGCATCGCCACTGCTCGCACAGGCCGCGAGCAACTGGTGCTCCAGCGCCAGGTGCTCCTGCAACCCGCGCGCCGGCAGCCCGCTGCACAGACGCTTGATCGCGTCCAGCGACCCGCCGGCCGCGCCAGCCAGCCGCGCCACCAGTGCCTCGGCGGCATCGGCCAGTTCGGCGTCCGGGTGCAAGGCATCGATCACGCCATGCTGCAGGCAGCGCTGCGCGTCGATCGTCTCACCGAGCATCAGCCACTGCTGCGCCCGCAACGCGCCGACGCGCCGGGCCAGGAAATACGAAGCACCGGCATCGGGCGACAGGCCGATCGCGGCGTAGCCGGTGCGCAGCGCCGTCGACGCTGCGCCGAGCACGAAATCGGCGCACAGCGCCAGGCCGATGCCCGCGCCGGCCACTGGCCCGCCGAGCGCCGCCACTACCGGCATCGGCGCCGTGGCCAGCCGGTACAACGCAGGGTGCAGCGGGGTGAGGATGTCGTCCACCAGCGTGTCCAGCGCCGTCCCCGCGGCGGCGAACTCGTCGATATTGCCGCCGGCGCAGAAGATGCGGCCTTGCGCCGCCAGCAGCACCACGCGCGGCTGGCTTTCCAGGACTTCGCCGATGGCGCGCACCAGCGCCCGGCTTGCCGCGAGCGTAAGCGAATTCGCGTGCTCAGGCCGGCACAACGTGATGCGGCCGATATGGCCGGCCACGCCCCAGCTCACCCCTTCCGATTGCTGCATGGGTTCCTCCATACTTGCTTGAGACGCTTGCGATGCCTGAGATCGATCCGCGCCATCATGCCGCGAGCTTGCGCGCGATGAGTTCCTTCATGATCTCATTGGCGCCGCCGTAGATGCGCTGTACGCGCGCGTCGGCATACAGGCGCGCGATCGGGTATTCCATCATGTAGCCGTAGCCACCGAACAGTTGCAGGCATTCGTCGGTGACCTTGCCCTGCTGCTCGGTGCACCACCACTTGGCCATGTAGGCCGCCGTGTCGTCCAGCGTGCCGTCAAGCAGGCGTTGGATGCAGTCGTTGACGAAGCTGCGCACCACGTGCGCCAGCGTGGCGCACTCGGCGAGCTTGAAGCGCGTGTTCTGGAAATCGTACAGCGATTGGCCGAAGGCCTTGCGCTGCTGCGTGTAGTCGAGCGTCAGCGCCACCGCGCGCTCGATCACGGCGGCGGCGGGCACGGCAAGCAGCATCCGTTCGTACGGGAGCTGGCTCATCAGTTGGGCAAAGCCCCTGCCCTCCACCCCGCCCAGCAGGCAATCCGCCGGCACCCGCACGCTGTCGAAGGACAGCTCGGCGGTGTCCGATGCATGCTGGCCCAGCTTCTCCAGCCGCCGCCCTACCCGGAAGCCTGCCAGGTTCTCCGTCTCCAGCACCACCAGCGACACGCCCCGGCTGCCGGCTTCGCCGGTGCGCACCGCCACCACCAGCAGGTTGGCGGTAAAGCCGTTGGTGATGAAGGTCTTGGCGCCATCGATCACGTAGTCGCCACCCTCGCGCCGGGCACGGCTGTTTAGCGCCTGGAGGTCGGAGCCGCAGCCGGGTTCGGTCAACGCGATACCGGCCAGCATGTCGCCGCTGGCGAGCCTGGGCAGCCAGCGCTGCTTCTGCGCCTCGGTGCCGTAGTCCAGGATGTAGTGCGCGGCGATGGTGTGCACGGCGGTGTTGGCGGGCACCTCGGCCTTGGCCAGCTCGTCCTGCACCACGCACTGGTAGGCCAGGCTGGCGCCCGCGCCGCCATAGGCCTCATCCATTTCGGGCAGCAGGAAGCCCATCTGCCCGAAGGGGCCCCAGACCTCGCGCGGGATGTAGCCCTGGCGGCGCCAGCCGTCCAGGTGCGGCGCCAGCTCGCCGGCGACATAGCGGCGCACCTGCTCGCGAAAGGCTTCGATGTCTGCATCCATCCATTGATGGCGGTACGGTTGCGGCAGCATGGCTCAGATCCCCGTCAGGCCGCCGCTGCACATCAGCGTCTGGCCGCTTACATAGTCCGACTCCGGGATGCAGAACATGTACACGGCGCCCGCCGCCTCGTCCGGGGTGCCGCCGCGTCCCAGCGGAATGCCTCGCTCCATCGCGGCCATCAGGTCCGGGTTGACGCCGACCTTGATCTCCCGGCCTTCGATACTGGCGGTGGCCTGGTCCGCGGTGCTGCCTGTCAGCCGGGTCTTGATCAGGCCATAGGCCACGCAGTTGACGGTGACATTCATGCGGCCCCATTCCTTGGCCAGCGTCTGCGTCATGCCAACGATGCCGGCCTTGGCGGTGGCATAGTTGGCCTGGCCGGCATTGCCGAACAGCCCAGCCACCGAGGACGTGTTGATCACCTTGCGCACCACGCGCCGACCGGCCTCGGTTTCGGCCTTGACCAGCCCGCGCAGCACCGGCTGCGCGGCGCGCAAGATGCGGAACGGCGCCGTGAGGTGGCAGTCGAGCATGGCGTACCACTGCTCGTCGGTCATCTTCTGGATCACGTTGTCCCAGGTGTAGCCCGCATTGTTGACGATGATGTCCAGGCCCTGGTACGCATTGACGGCGGTGCCGATAAAGCGCTCGGCAAAGTCCGGCGCGGTCACGCTGCCAACGCAGGCCAGCGCCTCGCCACCGGCAGCGCGGATGGCCTGTACCACTTCCTCGGCCGGTTCGGCATCGAGATCGTTGACGACGATGCGGGCGCCTTCGCTAGCCAGCTTGAGCGCGATCGCGCGGCCAATGCCACGGCCCGAGCCGGTGATGAGGGCAATCTTGCCTTCGAGTTTGCGCGTCATGGGTGTGTCTCCTGCAGTCAGGTTCGGGTTCGGGTTCGGGTTCAGGCTCAGGTTCAGGGCAGCGCGACCAGCGCCTCGCCCACGATCTTGGTTTGTCCGAACTGGTTGGCGCTGTGCACCTCGATGCGCACGCAGCGCTCGCCGTTGACGTCGAGCTTCTCGAGCACGCGGCCGCCGCAGTGGATCACGTTGCCCAGGTGCGTGATGCCCTGGAAGCGCACATCGAAGCGGCGCAGCCGGGCTTGCGGCGCCCAGCCGGTCAGCAGTCGGCCCAGCCAGGCCATGCCCAGCATGCCGTGCGCGAACACGTCCGGCATGCCGGCGCGGCGCGCGAAGTCGAGGTCAATGTGGATCGGGTGGTGATCGCCGGAGGCACCGGCAAACAGCGCGAGCGTGCGGCGGTCCACCGGGGGCAGCGTCAGTTCGGGCAGTGTGTCGCCGACCTGCACCGAATCGAAACCAGGGGATGTCAACGCCATCATGTCGGTCATGTCCGCTCCTTCAGTTGCGCACCACGGTCAGCGACCGCAGCCTGGCCACGGGCTCGCCGCGCTGGTTCGTCACCTGCGATTCGGTCTCGATGAATTCGAGCACGCCGCCCTTCTTGTCGTAGATGTCCTTGATCCGGGAGGTGACCGTCACCGTATCGCCGGCCACGATGGGGCCGAGATACTCGAAGCTCTGCTCGCCATGCAGCACGTTCTGGATCGGCACGCCAAGCCGGTCGAGCAGGCCAAACATCGCTCCCGAATCGAGCTCGGCGGTAAAGAGAAAGGTGGGCGGCGCCGGCAGGTCGGCATAGCCCGCGTCGCGCGCGGCGGACTCGTCGAGGTAGACCGGGCTGGTCTCGCCGATGGCCTTGGCGAAGAACTTCAGCCGGCCGCGTTCGACCGGCAGCACCGAGCTGCCGATCTCAAAGCCAATCCATTTCTTGTCGACCACGATCAGACTCGCTCGTACAGGGTGACGACGCAGGCGCCGCCCAGGCCCAGGTTGTGCTGCAGCGCCAGCCGGGCGCCGTCCACCTGCCGCGCACCGGCGCGCCCGCGCAGTTGCCCGACCAGTTCCGTGCATTGCGCCAGGCCCGTGGCGCCGAGCGGATGGCCCTTCGACAACAGGCCGCCGGAGGGATTGGTGACCACCTTGCCGCCATAGGTGTTGTCGCCATCGACCACGAACTTCTCCGCGCCGCCGATGGGGCACAGGCCAAGCGCCTCGTAGCTGATCAGCTCGTTATGGGCAAAGCAGTCGTGCAGTTCCACGACGCCGATATCCTCCGGCCCGACACCCGCGGCCTCGTACACCTGCCGGGCGGCGCTGCGCGTCATGCCGAAACCGACCACGTCTCGCATATCGCGCGTGGCGAAGCTGTCGGGTGTATCGGTGGTCATGGCCTGGGCGCGGATGCGTACCGTCGCGTCAAGGCCGTGCTTCTTCGCGAACGCCTCGGAAACCAGGATCGCCGCCGCCGCGCCGCAGGTCGGCGGGCAGGCCATCAGCCGGGTCATCACGCCGGGCCAGAGCATCGGCGCGGCCATCACTTCCGCCTCGGTCACCACGTTGCGAAACAGCGCCAGCGGATTGTTGGCGGCGTGGCGGCTGGCCTTGGCGCGTATCTTGGCAAAGGTCTCGACCTTGGTGCCAAACTCCTGCATATGCGCGAGGCCCGCGCCGCCAAAGTAGCGCAACGCGAGCGGCAGCTCGACATCGGTCAGCTCGGCCGCCAGCGCGTCAAAGCGCTCGAAGGGGCTGGGGCGGTCGTTGAACACCGAGCCCAGCGCGCCCGGCATCATCTGCTCGAAGCCGAAAGCCAGCACGCAATCGGCCATGCCGCTGGCCACCGCCTGGCGGGCCAGGTACAGGGCGGTAGAGCCGGTCGAGCAATTGTTGTTGACGTTGACCACCGGGATGCCGGTCATGCCGACTTCGTACAGCCCACGCTGGCCTGCGGTGGAGTCGCCGTAGACGTAGCCGGCGTAGGCCTGCTGCACGCTGGCGTACTCGACGCCGGCATCGGCCAGCGCCGCACGCACGGCCTTGGCCACCATCTGCGGATACGGCTCGCTCGCTCCTGGCTTGGTAAATGGAATCATGCCGGCGCCGGCAACGATCACGGATGAGGTCATGGTGACTCCTTGTTGTATTGCGTATGGATGAATCAGCCCACCTGCCGCTGCTGCCCTTCCCAGAAGGGCTTGCGCAGTTCGATCTTGAGGATCTTGCCGGCGCCGGACAAAGGCAGGGCGTCGCGGAACTCCACGCTGCGCGGGCATTTGTAGCCGGCGATCAGCGTCTTGCAGTGGTCGATGAGTTCGCCAGCCGTGGCGGACGTGCCCGGCCGGCCCACCACCACGGCGTGCACGGCCTCGCCCCACTCGGCGCTCGGCACGCCGATCACGGCACTGGCGACCACGGCGGGATGCAGGGCAAGCGCGTTCTCCACCTCGGCGGAATACACGTTCTCGCCGCCGCTGACGATCATGTCCTTCAGGCGGTCGACAATAAAGATGAAGCCATCCTCGTCCATGTAGCCGCCATCGCCGGTGTGCATCCACCCGTCGCGCACGGCGGCGGCGGTCTGCTCCGGCTTGTTCCAGTAGCCTTGCATCACGGTGGGCCCGCGCACCGCCACCTCGCCCACGGTGCCGCGCGGTACTTCGCGGCCTTCGCCGTCGACAATGCGGACTTCGGAGGTGTAGCTGGCGCGGCCGGCGGCGCGCAGCTTGCCTTGTGCGCGCCCTTCGGCGGTGTGATACCAGGCGGGGTTGATGGTCGCCAGCGGCGACAGCTCCGTCATGCCGTAGGCCTGCACGAAGCCAACGCCCGGCAGCGCGGCCATGGCGCGCTCCAGCACCGCTTCGGAGATCGGCGAGGCACCATAGAAGATGGCCTGCAGTGCGCTCAGGTCGCGCGGCTTTTTCATCGCCGGGTGATCGACCATCATCTGGATCATGGTCGGCACCAGCAGCATATGGGTCACACGGTCGCGCTCCAGCGTATCGAGCACCAGCTCCGGGTTGAACGCCGGGATGATCGCGTGCGTGTTGCCCTCCATCCATTGCGGCATCGCCAGCCCCATGTCGGCCAGGTGGAACATCGGCGCGGCGTGCAGGTAGGTGCCGCCCGGCGTGGCCAGTCCTTCCGCGCGCAGTGCCAGGCCGGAGGCGCACAGGTTGGCGTGGCTCAGCATGACCCCCTTGGGAAACCCCGTGGTGCCACCCGTATAGAAGATGCCGGCGAGGTCCTCGTCGCGCCGCACGGCATCGGGTACCGGCGCGGCATTGGCCAGCAGCGCCTCGTAGCCATGCATGCCGGCAGGCACTTCGCCGTCGCCGCAGTAGATCAGCTCGCGCAGCGTCGCGGCGTCGCGGCGAAGCTGCACGGCGAGCGCACGGAACGTCTCGTCGACCAGCAGGATGGTCGAGCCCGAGTCGTCCAGCGAGTACAGGATCTCCGCCGCCGACCAGCGGGTATTGCAGGGGTTGAGCACGCCGCCGGCCCAGGGCACCGCCATCTGGTACTCGAGGAAGCGGTCGGAATTCAGCGATAGCATGGCAACGCGGTCGCCGCTTTGCATGCCCAGCTTGCGCAAGGCGCCAGCCAGGCGTGCCACGCGCTCGGCCAGCTGGCGGAAGCTGCGCTGGCGCTCGCCGTAGCGCACCGCGATGCGTTCGGGGTGTTGCTGCACTGCACGATGCAGGGCCTGGGTGAGGTACATGGTTGTCTCCGTCGCGTTGCGTGAAAGCGTTGGCGTCTTGTATTGTTTGTGCTGCCCATGGTAGAAACGCGCGGCTGAGCGTGCAATTGCGCATCGCCCCGAATGCATGGCAGAAGACCTCAACCCACCACGCCCGCCCGCTCCATGCCACCTCCCCCGGTCACCATCTCGATCGCCTTAGTGCACGGCATGCTGGCCGGGGTGCGGGCCCGCGGCCAGTCCTGCGACGTGTACCTGGCCGACGCCGGCATCGCGCCGGATCTGCTCCGGGAAGCCGGCGCGCGCGTCACCGGGGCCCAGTACATCGCGCTGTTCCGCTCGCTGATCGACCGCCTCGGCGACGAGGGCTTGGGCTTGCTGTCGCGCCCGCTCAAGCCTGGCAGCTTCGCCCTGACGGCGCGCTCGGCGCTGGGCGCGCCCGACCTGGAGACGGCCATCCGGCGCATTGCGCGCACCTTCCGGCTGGTGCAGGACGACATTGAGCTGGTGCCGGTGCGCGAGGCCGGCCTGGCCGGCCTCGCCCTGCACTTCACCCACGCCGCGCAGGCACGGCCTGGCTTCCTGGACGAGATGCTGTTACGCGTGTTCTGGCGCCTGCTGGCCTGGCTGGCCGGCGGGCGACTGCCGGCCGCGCGCTTTGACTTTGCCTTCGAATGCCCGCCGCATGTGGGCAGCTATGGCAAGGTCTTTCCCGCGCAGCTGAATTTCGGGCAACCGCGCACGGCCATCTGGTTCGACGCCGTGCGGCTCGAGAGCCCGGTACGCCGGGATGAGGCCGCGTTGTGGGACTTCCTGGCCCAGGCGCAGGCCAATGTCATCATGCCGCGCCGCCGTGAAGAGATGACCAGCGCGCGCGTGCGCGGCCACCTGCAGCGCACGCAGCCCGCCTGGCCCGATCTTGCCGCTACCGCCGATGCGCTGCATATGTCGACCTCCACGCTGCAACGCCGCCTGGCCACGGAAGGCACCTCGTTCCAGGCGCTGAAGGACGAGCTGCGCCGCGATATCGCGATCGTCCGGCTGAACACCTCCACGGTGGCCCTGGCCGCGCTGGCACAAGAACTGGGATTTACCGACAGCGCGTCATTCCAGCGCGCGTTCAAGGCGTGGACCGGCAGTGCGCCGGGGACGTATCGGCGCGGCGAGAGCGGTAGCTAGCCGCCGCCGATTTACAATTGCCGATACATGGTGGCGGCGAATTCCGGGAGGGGATGCGCCAAACCAACCATGCAAAAAATACAAAAACACAAGAAACGCAAAGACACCGAGGAGACTGCCCGTGCCCCACCCGCTCAACCGCGCCACCCTGCTGTCCGCTGCCCTTCTGCTCGCATCGTTCGCCGCCCTGCCCGCCCGCGCCGACATCCGCGTGGGCATCGACGTCTCCACCAC
>NZ_JBXASU010000014.1:0-110143 GCF_058809705.1 Cupriavidus sp. MPR-AND1C
CCACCCAGCCCTGCTCCGCACCAGCAACCTGATCGGCCAAGCGTGGTCAGCCGCCCACACCGGCCACCGCCTGGATGTCACCAACCCTGCCACCAACACCGTCTTCGCCTGCGTGCCCGACAGCGACGCCCGGGACGCCAGCCAGGCAACCGATGCCGCAGCGACAGCCTTCCCAGCCTGGAGCCGCCGCACCGCGCGCGACCGCGCGCAGATCATCAAGCGCTGGCACGCCCTGATCCTCGAACACCAGGAAGACCTGGCCCGGATCATCTCCACCGAACAGGGCAAGCCCATCAAGGAGGCCCGCGGCGAAGTGCTGTACGGCGCCTCCTACGTAGAGTGGTTCGCAGAGGAAGCCACCCGCATCAGCGGCGAGATCGTCGCCGAGTCCGTCCCCGGGCGCAAGATGCTGGTGCTCAAGGAACCGGTTGGCGTGGTAGCCGCCATCACGCCGTGGAACTTCCCGCTCGCCATGATCGCGCGCAAGATCGCGCCCGCGCTGGCCGCCGGCTGCACCGTGGTGGCCAAGCCGGCGGAAGACACGCCGCTGACCGCGCTGGCGCTGGTCTACCTGGCACAGCAAGCCGGCCTGCCCGCCGGTGTACTGAACATCGTCACCGCCTCGCGCGCCAAAACACCCGCCGTGGTCGATGCCTGGCTGGCCGATAGCCGCGTGCGCAAGATCACCTTCACCGGCTCCACCCCGGTGGGCAAGCACCTGGCCCGCGAATCCGCCGGCACGCTGAAGAAGCTGTCGCTGGAGCTCGGTGGCAATGCGCCGTTCATCGTGTTCGACGACGCGGACATCGATGCCGCCGTCGATGGGCTGATGGCCTCCAAGTTCCGCAACGGGGGCCAGACCTGCGTCTGCCCGAACCGCGTCTATGTACAGGCTGGCGTGCACGACTATTTCGTCGCACGCCTGTCGCAGCGGGTGGCCGCGCTGCAGGTCGGGCCTGCCACCGAGGACGCATCGCAGATCGGCCCCATGATCAACGCGCGCGCCGTGGAAAAGATCGCCCGCCATGTGGCGGACGCCGTCGCCAAGGGCGCCGTGGTGATGACCGGCGGCGAACGCGTGCGCCTGGCAGACGGCCCGCATTACTACGCGCCCACGGTGCTCACCAACGCCACGCCGCAAATGGCGCTGTCGTGCGAGGAAACGTTTGGCCCGGTAGCCGCCGTGTTCCGATTCACCGATGAAGCCGAGGTGATCCGCGACGCCAACGACACGCCCTTCGGCCTGGCCGCCTACTTCTACTCCAATGACGTGCGCCGCATCTGGCGCGTGGCGCAGGCGCTGGAAACGGGCATTGTCGGCGTCAATGAAGGGGCCATCGCCTCGGAGGCCGCGCCCTTCGGCGGCGTCAAGGAATCCGGCTACGGGCGCGAGGGCTCGCGCCACGGGCTGGACGACTACATGCACACCAAATATATTTGCCAGGGCCTGCTCGGCTAAGACCCGGCGGCATCCCACCCACGCCCACGACATTCTTCGGAACACCATGCCCGCACAAAACGCATTCAAGGCCGCGCTGGCGGCCAGCCAGCCCCAGATCGGCCTGTGGCTCTCGATGGCATCGCCTTATCTCGCCGAAGTCTCGGCCACGGCCGGCTTCGACTGGCTGCTGATCGACGGCGAGCACGCGCCCAACGACCTGCGCGGCACGCTAAATGCGCTGCAGGCGATCGCCCCGTACCGCTCACAACCGGTGGTGCGCTGCGTGGCCGGCGAAGTCCCGCTGATCAAGCAGTTGCTGGATATCGGCGCGAAGAACCTGCTGGTGCCCATGGTGGATACCGCCGAGCAAGCCGCCGCGCTGGTATGCGCCACCCGCTACCCGCCGCAGGGCATTCGCGGTGTGGGCAGCGCCGTGGGCCGTGCCTCGCAATGGAGCGCACGCGCCGATTACCTGGATGTGGCCGACGATGAGATCTGCCTGCTGGTGCAGGCCGAAACCGTGAAGGCCCTGGCAAACCTGGATGCCATCTGCGCTGTCGACGGCGTCGACGGCGTCTTTATCGGCCCCGCCGACCTGGCCGCCTCCATGGGCCATCGCGGCAATCCGGGCCACCCCGAGGTGCAGGCCGCCATCGAAGGCGCCATGCGCACCATCGCCGCCAGCGGCAAGGCCGCGGGCACGCTGACATCCGACCCCAAGCTGGCGCGCCGCTACCTGGATCTGGGCTGCACCTTCGTGGCGACAGGCGTGGATGTGCTGCTCTATGCCAGCGCGGCACGCCGGCTGGCCGCGGACTTCATCGGCACCGGCACCGCGCCCGCGGCAGGGCCATCTGCCGCATACTGATGCCCGCCACCGCAATCGCAATCGCAATCGCAGAACACGACAAAGCACGCCAACATGCCGACTGATTCCCACACCGCCCCTGCCACCAGCCCCACCAGCGCCACCAACGCCACCCTGGCCGCGATGCAAGCCATCGTCGGCGCCGGCGCCTGCCTGAGCGGCGACGCCGACACCGAGTCCTACGTCACGGACTACCGCCGCATCTACCGCGGCAAGGCCCAGGTGGTGGTCATGCCCTCCACGACCGAACAGGTCAGCCAGGTCATGGCCTGGTGCCACGCGCATGATGTGCCGGTGGTGCCGCAAGGCGGCAATACCTCGCTGATGGGCGGCGCGGTGCCCGACGACAGCGGCACCGCGGTGCTGCTCAGCCTGGGCCGCATGAACCGCGTGCTGGCCGTGGACACCATCAACGACACCATGACGGTGCAGGCCGGCGTCACGCTCAACGCGGCCCGTACCGCCGCCGAGCAGGAGCAGCGCCTGTTTGCGCTGCGCATCGGCTCGGAAGGTTCCTGCCAGATTGGCGGCAACCTGGCCACCAACGCAGGCGGCACCGCCGTGCTGCGCTACGGCAATATGCGCGACCTGGTGCTGGGCATCGAGGCCGTGCTGCCCGATGGCCGCATCTACTCGTCGCTGCGCGGCCTGCGCAAGGACAACACCGGCTACGACCTCAAGCAACTCTTCGTCGGCTCCGAAGGCACGCTCGGCATCATCACGGCGGCCGTGCTCAAGCTGATGCCGCAGCCGCGCGCCAATGCCGTGGCCTTCGTGGCCGTGCAAAGCCCCGAAGCCGCCGTGCGCCTGCTCGGCGTGGCCAAGCAGCATGGCGGCCAGGCTGTCACCGCGTTCGAGCTGATCTCGGCGCCCGCGCTGGAACTGGTGCTCGAATACCTGGGCGATGTGACCTCGCCGCTGCCCGCGCGCCACGACTGGATGGTGCTGATCGAGCTGACCTCCGGCGGCAGCGACGAAAGCCTCAACGCCACGCTGATGGAAATCCTCGAAGCCGGGCTGGCGCAGGAACTGGTGCTGGACGCCGCGGTGGCTGCCAGCCTGGCCGACGCCCAGCGCTTCTGGCGCATCCGCGAGGAAATCTCGGACGCGCAGACCCGTACCGGCGGCAGCATCAAGTGCGACGTGTCGGTGCCGTTGTCGCGCATCGCCGCGTTTATCGGCGACGCCTCGGCCAAGGTACTGGCACTGGAGCCCGCAGCGCGCATGGTGATCTACGGCCATATGGGCGACGGCAACGTGCACTTCAACCCGCTGCGCCCCAAGGACCGCAGCGCCGCGGACTTCCTCGGCCAGTGGTACGCACCGATCTCCGAGGCGGTGGACAACCTGGCCCACGCGGAGAACGGCTCGATCTCCGCCGAGCACGGCATTGGCGTAGCCAAGCGCGACGACCTGAAGCGCTACAAATCGCCGGTGGAGCTGGAGCTGATGTGGCAGGTCAAGCGGGCCCTGGATCCGAAGAACCTGCTCAATCCCGCCAAGATGCTGCCAAGGCTGGACTGACGCGCGCCGACGCAAAGCGAGAACCGGGGGCCCACCGCCATGCACTGGCACTTGCCGGTGCGGCACGCATTGCGGTGGTCGGCGCGAAGTTCTCGCGCGCCACTCCCCTTCCATAGACAGCAAGGCCGCGCAACGACGCCAGGATCTTTTTGAAATGGCCCCTAGATCGTCCGATATCTCCTGATAGACGATCGCAGCACCATCGACAGCGCGAGCAAAGCGGTCGCCACAAGGATTGCGCCGTCGAAGATCCAGAGGGCCGAATGCACGCCGACCCGATCCGCCAGCGCACCACTCGCGATGACCGGCACGCTGAATCCGAAATAGGCGAAGAGGAAATAGCCGGACGTTGCCCGAGCCCGGTTGGCGTCGGTGGAACAGGTTGAATTCGCGGCGAGGCCTGCGAGATAGGTAAAGCCGTAGCAAGCCGCGCTCGCGAGCATCGCGCCTGACAGCAGCAAGGGCAACGACGAGTAGACGACACCCGCGATCAATACGGTGAAACCGCAGGGTACGAGCAGCATGCCCAGGCGCAACGACCGCGCAGGCGATAGCTTGCGCGCCACGGGCTGGACAATGAGTCCGGTTGAAATCACGAAGAACGTGGAGAACCCCGTCCACGCATCGTGCCCATGCGCGGCGAGCGCCACCGGGACCAGCGCGATCACCATCCCGACAGTCGACCAGGCAATGAGAATCGCAACGCCATAGATGAGCGTCTGCCTGGGAAAGACGGGCATGCGAAGCCACGCCGACGAACGCGGGAACGACGGCTCCCGGATCATGGCGAGCAAAACCACCCCGCAAGCGGCGCAAAATAGGTAGGCACCGTAGGTCGCGGGGGTCTGTTGATACGGCGCCGCCAGCAGACAGAGGCCGGTCGCCAGCGCGCCGCAGCCGAAGCCCAGCGAGGTGGCGGCCGCGACGATGCGCGCGGCCCGCGCGGCCGCCGCTGGCCGCGGCCCGATCAATTCGACAAGGAACTGCGTGCCGCTTCCAGCCATCAGCCCGGTCGCGATGCCGCACAATCCGCGTGCCGCTGCTAGCGCCTCCAGCCGGGGCCACATCATCGGCAACGCGGTTGCCGCGGATGTCAGCAGCAGCGCGCCGATCAAAGGCAATTTCCGCCCTGCGCGATCCGATAGCCCGCCAAGGAAAACCAGCGTGGGCACCAATCCGGCCACGTAACAAGCAAAGGCAAGCGTCTGCGCCCCAGCGCCCATCTGGCTTGCCCGTGCGTAAGTCGTGTAAAGCGGCGCCTGCAGATTCACCGCACCGGTAATCAGGAACAGCGTCAGGGCCACCACCCGGACGGGCCAGGGGAAAGCCTTGTCACGCGGCGTGATCTGGTTGCCGTGGAATCCCTGACTTACCCCGGTTTCAAGAGCGCCGCAAATCTGTTGGGCGTCCCCCTGGTCGGCGTTCCGATCGACGACGATGGCATCATGCCGGACGCGCTTGACGCGGCTTGCCGCAAGCATGCAGGCCGGGGGCGCATCGTCTACACCATGCCCACGGTTCACAACCCCACCGGGGGCGTGATGCCACTCGCGCGCAGGCTCGCCTTGATCGAGGTCGCGCGTCGCCACGACTTGCTACTGGTCGATGACAGCGTGTACGGCTTTCTCGAAGCTTCTCCTCCGCCAACGCTGCGCAGCCTGGCGCCAGATTGCGTGATCGAAATTCACAGCCTGTCGAAGAGCGCGGCCCCCGGGTTGCGAGTGGGCTATATGGTCGCGCCCGAGCGGTTCAGGGAACGGCTCCACGAGGGACTTCGCGCCACCGTGTGGTCCGCAAGCGCCATGACAGCCGCACTGGCCACAGCATGGATGCGGGATGGCACACTGGCGCACTGGATCGTGGCAAAGCGCGACGAGGCGCGATTGCGGCAAGCGCTCGCGCGGCGCATCCTCGGGGCGTGGCCCATCAAGGCGCACCACACCAGCTTCCATCTTCTGCTCGACCTGCCGAAACGCTGGAGACCCGATGACCTCGTTTTCGCGTTGGCACGGCAGGGCGTGACAATCCCCCCCCTGGCCGCCTTTGCCGCGCCCGATGTGCCGGCAAGCCGTACGATAAGAATCGCCATGGCGGCGCCTGCCACAATCCGGCAACTGGAGGCCGGGCTCGTGGCCGTGGCGCAGACGTTGAACGGACCACGCCAGCGTGACGCGTTGCAGACGGCCAGGAACGCACGCCCCAGCCCTTGACGCGGGCCTCGATGTGATAGCGCTCGGTCAGCCGGGCCACTATGGTTGGCTCCTACATGGAAGCGACGCAGTCTATACTTGGCGTTTAGCAGCCGAGACATTCACGATGGCGTCGAACCATGAAGACAAGATCATTCTGTTGCGCGGTGTGATGCCGACGGGAAAGAACAAGGTGCTCATGGCACCGCTGCGCGCGGCCCTGGAAGAAGCGGGGCTGCGCAACGTGAGAACCTACATCCAGAGCGGCAACGTCATGGCTTCCACGAACCTGAACCAGTCCGCCATCGAGGATCTGGTTCACGATGTCATCAAGGAACGGTTTGGCGGCGATATCAAGGTCCTGGCAAGGTCGGCGCCGTACTTCAACGAAGCGATGGAGAACAACCCGTTCAAGGGCGCCGATCCCGCCAAGCTCTATTTCACGCTGCTTGCGTCCGGGCCTGAAGATGCGTTGCTCGAAGCGTTCCATGCGCTTGGACATGCGCCAGACCAGGTGCAGGTGGTCGGCGACATGGCGTATGTCTTGTGCGCCACGAAATACAGTGACCTGAAGGCCAACAACAATTTCATCGAGAGAAAGCTCAAGGTGGCCGCGACGACTCGCAATTTCAATACGATCTCGAAGCTCATTGCGCTCGGTGCTATCGGCTGACGGCTATCTTGCTGAATCCTACTTGAAACGATATCCATATGAAAAGAACGTTACTGCTGCCGATCTGCGCAGCGCTCATCGTCCAGATTTATGGTTGTGGAGAGAAAGCCAAAGTCGATGCGAATCCCGCGCCGTCTGGCGTCGTCCAGCAACCGGCTGTCACGCTGTCGATCGAGTCCGTGGCAAGCAACACGCACGGGTTCAATGCCGGCAATGTGCTCAGCGCCAGGAAGATCTATATCTTCTTTGATCCGCAGTGCCCCCATTGCGGTGAGCTCTGGAAGGCAGCGAAGCCACTGCTGTCGTCCGCGCATTTCATCTGGATCCCAATCGGACTGCTGACCCCGGAAAAATCCGCGCAGCAGGGCGCCTACCTGCTCGGTAGCCAGAACGCCGTCAGGGAAATGGACAATCATGAAGCCTTGCTCGATGCTCGCAAAGGCGGGCTTGAGGTCTCCGCCGCGCAGACCCCGGAAAATGCCGTGAGCCAGGTCAAGGCCAACACCGAGTACTTTCTACGCTTGAAGCTGGACAGCGTGCCATTTGCCGTATATCAGGGCCCTGGGGGCGAGATGTTGACGTTTTCGGGGGCGCTGACTACCGATGCACTCAAAGAGCGGCTTGGCATATAGTCAGCCGTTGTTTCCCAGCCTGGCAAACTACCTGATCGCGATGGCGCGAACGCTTCACGATTGCACCCAATGAACCTGAGAACGGACAAGACCATGTGGAAGAACCCCGCACGCCAAACCCTTGCCGCATTCGCTGCCACCCTGGCGTTACCTGCGCTGGCCGGTATCGTGACGGGCACGGCGACCTATCGCGAGCGTATCGCGCTGCCTCCCGATGCCGTGTTCGAAGTCACGCTGCAAGATGTGTCGCGCGCTGGCGCGCCAGCCCTGGTTATCGGCCGGTCCACGCTGGATCCGGCGGGCCAGCCGCCCTTCCATTTCGGGGTTGCCTACCAGGACCAGGCGATCGAGCCTGGCCATCGATACGCCGTGCGGGCGGTGATCCGGCAGCATGGCCGGTTGCTGTTTACCACCGACACGCATGTCCCGGCGCTGGACGGCAACAACGCGCCGCTCCAGTTGCGGCTGGTATCGGCTTCCAGGGGCGAGGGGAAGGCATCGGAGAAGCCAACGGCACAGGTGCCTGACAGCCCG
This sequence comes from Cupriavidus sp. MPR-AND1C, assembly GCF_058809705.1. Taxonomy (NCBI): domain Bacteria; kingdom Pseudomonadati; phylum Pseudomonadota; class Betaproteobacteria; order Burkholderiales; family Burkholderiaceae; genus Cupriavidus; species Cupriavidus sp. MPR-AND1C. The sequence goes on from NZ_JBXASU010000014.1 coordinate 7,862, forward strand.
TTGCGCGGGACCTACTGGAAGCTCACGCGGCTGGGCGATGCGCCGGTCAGCGTGGCGGAGCGCCAGCGCGAACCGCACCTGATCCTCGCCACGAACGAAGCGCGGCTGTCAGGCAACGGCGGCTGTAACAGCCTGATGGGCGGCTATGAAGCCGATGGCGACCAGCTTCGCTTCAAAGGCCTGGCCGGCACCATGATGGCCTGCGCGCAGGGCATGGCCCAGGAAACGCAGTTCCTGCACGCTCTGGAAACGGTACGGCGCTACCGCATTACGGGCCGCCAGCTCGACCTGCTCGGCGCCGGCGATGCCGTGGTGGCGAGCTTCAAGGCGGTAGCGCTGCGGTAGAAGAGCGCTGTCCATCGAAAAGTTCGGATTCGTTAAATATTGCTGAATTTACAATTTTTGACGATTTACCGACAGAAAATTGGGTAGATTGCTGAATTCCGGCCGATGCGCAAGTCATGGGCGGTACGCTCAATGCCCACATACGCATGGATCCCACTCTTTACTTCGTTCTCGTTGTTCCTATTTTTGCAGGTATCCTCGCCGGCTTTCTGATCAAAGGGGCGGCCCATCCAATCATCGAATCCATTGGTCTGTCTGCAGTGTGTGCGAGCCTCCCTGTTCTTTGGTGCGTGACACCGAACTGGGCACACTCCGGCGGCTGGGATCTCGGCGACTTGTGGCCCGTGATTTTTCTGGGCATCTTCGTGCCGATGAGCGTGACGTCTGTCCTGACCGGCTGGTTTATCCGGCGTGCGTCCCGGGGGTAACTTCCGTGCTCCCGGCAATTTCCGGGAGTTGCACACCCTGACGCAGCGCGATCCATTGCTCGCCCGAGTGTTGCCATGCAGGACTCACGCTGAAGTCCAGGCCTGGCTTGCGCGCAGGTGACTGCGGCCGCCTCGCAGCGGATACGGGCCTGACCGGTGCTGGGCGCGCTGCGCGACCTGCCGCGCGCCGTGGTGGCGACGGACGATGAGGTCGACCGGATGATTGGCGGCCAGCGCACTAGCCACTGATCGGCGCCCCCCCCGCCGAGAACCATCAAGAAAACGCCCCTTTTTGCAGACAAGCCACACAGCCCAGGGGTAAAGTGCATCTTTCGCCGCGTGTTACCACGCCACGTGCCGCTCGCATCACCCATCACCCCGTCAACCGGATCGGCGGATTGCCGTCGTGGGCGGTAGCGCTCAGCTCTCACTCAAACAAGCTTTCCGGCCTGCTTTCCGACCTGTTACCTGTTACCTGTTACCTGTTACCTGTTACCTGTTACCTGTTACCTGTTACCTGTTACTCCGGAGCGTGACAATGAATCCAGATTCCGATTCAATTTTTTCCAACCTCGACAAGGCGGCCGCGGAGGCTCGAGCACAGGGTGACAAATGGATTGTTATCGATCGCATCTACGAACACCTGGATGCGCTCGAAAGCCAAGACTATCAAGATGTCCTGGCGCGCATATTGGCCCTGATCGAAACGTATCCCGAGCTGGATTATGGTGGCCCTGGCCCCTTCGGGTCGCTGATTGAGCGCCAGCCCGTGGGCGCCTATGCAGCGCAGTTGCTGGCGTCGCTAAAGCGGCAGCCGAGCACGCAAGTGGTAGCGTTCCTGGACCGCATGATGCGCATGGACGAAGCCGAGCGCGAGGCGCAAGGCGGCCCAACCGTTGCGGCCTTCGTGGATGCGCTTGACGCGGTGCTGCGACATCCCGCCGCGAACGACGATTGCAGAGAGTTTGCACGGATGTGCCTGACGCCGTGAGGGGAAAGAACAGGATTTGATTGCGAGAAATGTGCGCCGGATTGATCGAAACCGGGGCGGCCGCTGAGACTGCGTCTGCCGACACCCTCCAGCAATAGCTGAGGAAAAAGCATAATTCCTCGAACTGCAACCCGGGGCATTGGCCGCTTTCGAGCCAGGTTTCGTGGCGCACGTAGCTCCGGCCGTGCACTCTTGCCTCGTCTTACCGGGCGGCCCGCGCAAGGAATGTGGGATCGGCACCGCCGAACATGGAAATTCCCCGCGCTTCGAGTCGCCGCCCCGACTCGCCCCGACGGATCACAAAGTCGGCCGCGCCCTGCTCTGCTCGATTCGTCACGAACCCTTGTTTCGCTGCCCACAGGCTCACGTCCTGCTTCTGGATCGCTTCAGCTCAGCAATTGCCATGCTGGCGGCACCGCTGTCTGGCGCGAGCGCCAGGACCTGCTGTTCGGAAAGCTGCATATCTGCTACGCGGGCTCATTGCGAAAAATGCCTTATAGATCATATTAATACAGCTTTTTTGCCGTTGGACGCCAGAATGACCCAGATCCGTGCGGTGGCGCGGTTTCGGTCATCGCGCCACAATCGCGCCACAATCGCGCCATCGAAATGGCGCGATTGGAAAAATCGCGCCACAATCGCGCCACCGACTGAACCGAACGCCCAACCTCCCATGTCCGCAGACCACGAAATACTGAAGAGCATTCAAGCCTCCCCGGCCGGACTGACTCTGGCGGAATTACTGGCGGCTCACCCCTTGGTGGCGCGCCGGACAGCGCAACGCTGGCTAAGCCAATGGGTCGATGCGGGCATCATCTGTCCGGCAGGCAAAGGCCGCGCCCGCCGTTACCTTGTGGTGGGATCCGCAGCGCCAGCCGCCCTGGCCATCGAGCAAGACCGCTTCCCCGGGTTCATCCCACTGTCAGCCGACAGCCGGGATATCCTGGCATACATCGATCAACCGCCGCAGGCACGCAAGCCAGTCGGTTACCAGCACGATTTTCTTGACGCCTATCAGCCCAACGTCACCTGGTACCTGTCGGAATCGCTGCGCCGCCAGTTGCACAAGATGGGCAAGACCGCACAGGCTGACGCGCCCGCGGGCACATACAGCCGGGCCATCCTGAGCCGGCTGCTGATCGATCTGTCTTGGGCGTCGAGCCATCTGGAAGGGAATACCTATTCCCGGCTCGATACCCTCGAGTTGATCGAGCATGGCAAGGCTGCGCAAGGCAAGCCGGCCATCGAAACCCAGATGATCCTCAACCACAAGACCGCCATCGAGTTGTTGGTGGAGAACATCGGGACAGCCAGGTTCGATCGCTACATGCTGATGAACCTGCATAGCGCCTTGTCGGAGAACCTGTTACCCAACCCGACCGATGAAGGCCGGATCCGGCAACATGCCGTGGACATCGGCAAAAGCGTGTATCGGCCGCTATCGGCGCCTCAACAGCTCGACGAGGCACTGGATAACCTGCTGGACAAAGCGAATCGCATTACCGACCCTTTCGAGCAATCCTTCTTCGTGATGGTGCACCTGCCTTACCTGCAACCGTTCGCGGACATCAACAAGCGGACCTCGCGGCTGGCCGCCAATTTGCCGCTCTTCCGCGCAAACCTATGTCCGCTTACCTTTCTTGATGTACCCGATCACGCTTACAGCCGGGCCATCCTCGGCTTGTATGAAATGACACGCGTGGAATTGCTGCGCGATCTTTACGTCTGGTCCTACGAGCGATCGACGCAAGAGTACCTGGCCATCAAGCAAGCCCTGGCGGAACCGGACCCGGCACGCCTGGCCTGGCGTGAACTGATCAAGCAGACCATCCGCGAAGTGGTAACCCATCCCGGCCAGGATGCGCTCTCGCTGATTCACCTGGCCGTCATGGCCAATGTGCCGCAAGCCGAGCGCAGCAATGTACAGGCGCTGATCGTGGAGGAGCTGCGGCGGCTGCACGAGGGTGTGCTGGCCAGGTACGGTCTGCGGCCGTCCGAGTTCGCCGCCTGGCAAACGGCGCATTCGGCGCAACCGGCGAGGCCAGCTCAATGAGCGGAACCCTACGATTTCGCTGCTTGACGGCCATACCCCGCCCATCCCCAGGTCCTTGCCTGTGTCAAAATGACGCGCAGCCTGCCTGATCGCACCTCGGCTTGGCTGGGGTAGACTGCGCCGCGCCCGCTCGCCTATAACAATGACGCTTATCCGCCGCATCCGCTTGACCGCATGGCTTGGCCTGATCGCTATGTGGCTCATCGTGCTTGCGCCGGCAGTCAGCCAGTTCGTGGCCGCGGCCCAGGCCAGCGATCCCGAAGCCGTCATCTGCTCGGTCGCCCACCCGGGCGATGCGCCGCATGACATGCCGGGCAGCTCGCTGAACGCCTGCGGCTATTGCGATCTGCTGGCGGACCATGTGCCGCTGCCTGCCCTTGCGCCCGCGGCGCTGTCGGCAATCCCGCTGCTGGTGGTCGCCACGCCGCATGTGCTGGTCACCCGCTTCACGCCACTCGGGGCCTTTCCTTCAGGACGCCCCAGGGACCCTCCGGCCCTACCTCAATCCAGTCTGTAAGCAACGCACGCCCTTTGGCGTGATCGTGGCGTCCGCACGCACCTGCGCGTGGGCGCCGGACAACGATTTGAGGTAGACCCAATCATGCGCACACTGCTGCCCCTAGTCATCCTTGGCACCATCGGCACGCTGGCCGAGGCCGCCGACGAACAGAGCCTGCCGGCGGTCCAGGTGACCGAGACCCGTTCGTTTGCCGAGAAGAACCAGTTGCCGCAGACCACCGGGAGCATCACTGGCGAACAAGCCGCGCAGGCCATCAACGTGATGGGCGCGGAAGATGCCCTGAAATACCTGCCCGACGTGCTGGTGCGCAAGCGCTTTATCGGCGACACCCAATCCCCGATGGCAACCCGTACCACCGGCATCAACGCCAGCGCGCGCAGCCTGATCTATGCCGACGGGGTCTTGCTGTCGACCCTGATCAACAACAACAACGGCAACGGCTCCCCGCAGTGGTTCATGGTGACGCCGCAATCGATCGACCGGGTCGACGTCATGTACGGCCCGTTCGCCGCGGCGTATCCAGGCAACTCCTACGGTGCCGTGACCGAGATCACCGCGCGCATGCCGAAGACGTTCGAGGGCAGCCTGGAAGTCACGGGCGCCATCCAGCAGTTCAGCAAATACGGCACCGACCAGAACGAGCCGGCGCAGCAGGTCGGCGCCACACTGGGGGACCGCACCGGAAAGTTCTCGTGGTGGTTCAGCGCGAACCACCTCAACAGCTTCAGCCAGCCGCTCAGCTTCGCCACGGTCGGCCAGTCGACGACCGCCGCCGCCGGCGCCGGCCTGCCGGTCATCTCGGGCGCGTACGCCGAGCGCAACCGGACCGGTGGCGCCATCCAGGTAATCGGCGCGGGCAATTTCATCCATACGCTGCAGGACGACGCCACCGTCAAGCTGGGCTACGATTTCACGCCGACGTTGAGCGCGGTCTACACGCTGGGCTATTGGCAGAACAGTTCGAAAGCGAGCGCGCAAACCTACCTGAGCACGGCATCCGGCTCGCCCTTCTACGGCGCGTCGGGCGGCAACGTCAATATCGGCGGATTCGCGTACAGCGCCAGCACCATCGCGGGCCAGTTTTCCAGCAACAACGTCGATCAGGAACACCTGATGCAGAGCCTGAAGGTCGGGACCCGGACGCAGGGGCTGTTCGACTGGGAGGCCATTGTCAGCAATTTCTACTATCTGCAGGATTCGAGCCGCTTGTCCACCGGGCTCTATCCGGCGGCGCTGACGGGTGGGCCGGGCCGGACCACCGACATGAGCGGCTCCGGCTGGTCCACCCTCGACGTCAAGGGCATCTGGCGGCCGCAGGGCATCGCCGGCGCGAACATCGTCAGCTTTGGCGCCCACTACGACCAGTTCAAGCTGAGCAGCCCGACCTACAGCACCACCAACTGGGTCTCCGGTGGCAATGGCGCGCTGTTCAGCACCTCGCAGGGCAAGACGCAGACCGGCGCGCTCTGGCTGCAGGACGTCTGGCGCATGACACCGAGCCTGCAGGCTACGCTGGGCGGCCGCTATGAGATGTGGCGCGCCCATGACGGGTTCAACTACGCCATTGGCAGCAACGGCGTGGGGGTGCCGATCCAGCAGCCCAGCCTGGACAAATCCGGCTTCTCCCCCAAGGCGTCGCTGACTTGGGAGGCCAGCCAGCTGTGGTCGGTGACCGGCTCGTTCGGCAAGGCGCTTCGCTTCCCGACGGTCGGCGAGCTCTACCAGAGCGTGCAGACCGGGACGACGTTCACCCAGGCCAATCCGTTCCTGCAACCGGAGCGCGTCCTGTCGGGCGAACTTGCCATTGAGCGCCACACCAGCGAGGGCAAGCTGCGCGTTTCCGCCTTCAGCGAGTACGTCAAGAACGCGCTGATCTCCCAGACCTCGACCATTGCCGGATTCGCCACGCCTGTCTCCTTTACGCAGAACGTGGGCAAGACACGGCAACTGGGGCTCGAGCTGGCCGGCCAGCAAGACCATGTGCTGATCAACGGCCTGACGCTCTCGGGCAACGTCACCTATGTCAACTCCCGGATTCTCTCGGACGACAGCTATGTGCCTACCACGCCCGGCGCGACGGCGGTCGGCAAGCGCGTGCCCTACGTGCCCACGTGGCGCGGCACGGTGGCGGCAACCTATCGGCCTGACAACAAATGGGCTTACACGCTGGCAGCGCGCTATAGCAGCCGCGTGTACGCGACGGTCGACAACACCGATATCAACCCCGCGACCTACCAGGGCTTCGAGAGCTTCTTCGTGATGGATGCGCGCGTGCACTACCAGCTAGACAAGCATTGGAGCGGTGCGCTGGGCGTGGACAACCTGAACAATCACAAGTACTTCCTGTTCCACCCCTTCCCGCAGCGCACGTTCTACCTGAGCCTGAAGTACACCCTTTGACATCGGTGGGGGAAAAGATACCTGGAGGCGATCTAAAAGTGTAGCAATCGGTACTTTTTGGAGTGACTCGAATCGCTACGCAAGCGCTCCATCGAACTGGACGAGTCACGCGATGAGCGCTCAACCACCCGCAAGGTGCCGACGCCAAAATGAACAAGGGCCCCCGAAGGAGCCCCTGTCAGTAACTTTTCTGTTTCGAGGTCAGTTACAACCCAAGGCGGCAATTAAGCGGCCAATGCGAACTTTTCGTCGTTAGCATTTACTTCGATTTAGTTTTAGCGTCTTCTCTGACGAGTTGCCTCACGACCCTATCTCCCCCTGTCGAAACCAGGTCAGGCCCATCAGAAGCGCACTACCCGTGCAATGTGCTTCTGGTGGACCTGGGCGGAATCGAACCGCCGTCCAGAAGGCCTTCAAGAAGAAGGTTTACAACCATTATTGGGAACCTTGCGGCCCCAACCTTCAAGATTTTACGCCTCTTGCCGGCGGCGTCAAGATGGGATTTGGCAACATCGCGCGCGGCTTGGTGCCGAATGCCGCGGGTGAACTGTTCGCCGCATTTTCCAAGCGCTCGCTACAGGACATCGAACGCGTGGCAGGCGCTATCCAGGCCTTGCGTGGCCTGCGCTACGCCAAGAGCAGAACGGCTACACGCGCTGGGGCGCGACGACGTTGATTCAACCCTCAGCGCGCAATGCCGCCGCCCGGAAACACCCGTTCGCCCAGGAAATCGATGAACACGCGCAACTTGGGCGACAGGTACCGGCTGGCCGGCCACAGCACGCGGAAGGTGCCGCTACGGTCCACGTAGTCATCCAGCACGGTGCGCAGCCGGCCGTCGGCCAGCGCCTCGCGGATGGCAAAGTCCGGCAAGCAGGCGATGCCGAGACCCTGCAGCGCAAAGCTCACACGGGTCTCGATGTTGTTGCAGATCATCGAGGTGGGCAGGTCCAACTCCGGATCAACGGCTGCGCGGCGCAGCGGCCACGCTTCCAGCTTGCCGCTGTTCGGGAAGCGGTATTGCAAGCAGGCGTGCACGGCCAGGTCCGCGGGCTGCATGGGCTCCCCGCGCTGCGCGAGATACGCCGGCGACGCCACCAGCAGGACCCGGAACGCGCCGAGGCACCGCGCCGATAGCCGGGAGTCGCCTGGCTCGCCGGTGCGCACCACGGCATCGAAACCCTCCTCGATCACGTCCACCATGCGGTCGGTGAAATCCAGGTCCAGCTCGATCTCCGGATACTGCCGCATGAAGTCGCCCAGCACCGGCAGCACCAGCGAACTCACCAGCGGCAGGCTGACGCGCAAGCGCCCGCGCGGCGCTTGCGCGGCGCGCGACAACTCCTGCTCCGCCGCCTCGATCTCGGCCAGGATGCGGCGGCTGCGCTCCAGGAACAGCGCGCCTTCCGCGGTCAGCGTGATACTGCGCGTGCTGCGGTGAAACAGCCGCGTGCCGAGCTTTTCTTCCAGCCTTGCCACGCTCTTGCCCACGGCCGACGCCGACACGCCCATCTGGCGGCCGGCCACCACGAAGCTGCGGGTCTCGGCAACCTGCACAAACACCGTAAAGCCACTCAGGCTGTCCATTGGCTTTCCCGCCATTCCAGGCGCCTTGATCTTCGATTACGGACAAAGCTGTCCGGATAACCAGGAACTCTAGCCTACTTTTTCCCGAGTCCAGTGTTTCTTATCGTTTGCTTGATCCCATTCCTGTCTTGCGACGAAGGAAAACACGCATGTCGTCCCCCTTGTCCGCCCTGCCCACCCTGTCCGCCCGCGTCGACGCGGTGATTGAACAAGCCCTTGCCGACCACCGCCTGGTCGGCGCCGTCGTGCTGGTTGCCCGCCACGGCGAAGTCATCCACCGCCGCGCCGCGGGCCTGGCCGACCGTGAGGCCGGCCGGCCCATGCGCACCGATACGCTGTTCCGCCTGGCGTCGGTATCCAAGCCCATCGTGTCGAGCGCAGCGATGGTGCTGGTGGCGCGGGGCCGCCTGGGGCTCGACGAGGCCGCGGCGCGCTGGCTGCCGGATTTCACGCCCCGCCTGGCCGACGGCAGCCCCGCCATCCTCACCGTGCGGCAACTGATGACCCATACCGCCGGACTGGGCTACCGCTTCTTCGAAGCCGACGAGCACGGGCCCTATGCCCGCGCCGGCGTCTCGGACGGCATGGACCAGCCGGGCATCACCCTTGCGGAGAACCTGCGCCGCATCGCCAGCGCTCCCTTGCTCTACAAGCCAGGCAGCGCCTGGGGCTATTCGCTGGCCACGGACGTGCTTGGCGCCGTGATCGAACGCGTTTGCGACGCGCCGCTGGCCGAAGCGGTGCACGCGCTGGTCACGGGTCCGCTGGGCATGAGCGACACCGGCTTTGCCGCGGCCGACGCCAGGCGGCTGGCCACCGCCTACGTCAACGACACGCCGGTGCCGCGCCGCATGCGCGCCCACGATGTGGTCCCCGTCGTCGACGGCACGGCTGGCATCCACTACGCGCCGGCGCGCGCATTGGACACCAGTGCCTTCCCCTCCGGCGGCGCCGGCATGATTGGCAGCGCCGGCGATTTCCTTCGCTTGCTGGAAGCCCTGCGCCAGGGCGGCGAGCCATTGATGCCCGCGGCCTGGGTGGATGAAATGGGCCGCAACCAGACCGGCGCATGGGGCCCGCCGGATGCGCCAGGCACCGGCTTCGGCCTGGGTTTCTCGGTGCTGCATGATCCGGCCGCGGCCGGCTCGCCGGAGTCGGCCGGCACCTGGCGCTGGGGCGGCGCCTACGGGCACTCGTGGTTCGTCGACCGCGCCCGGGGCCTGAGCGTGGCCGCGTTCACCAACACCCTGTATGAAGGCATGTCCGGCCGCTTCGTGACGGAATTGCGTGATGCCGTCTATGGGCACGAGTCGGCGATGCGATGAGCGATATGGCTGCCCAACTCCCCGCCGACCACCGGCTCGGGAATGCCGCAGGTTTTCAGGAGCGGCGTGACGGCGATCAGCGTGCGGCCGGGGCCGCCATTCCGCACCCCTATTCGGCGCCCCTATTCGGCGCCCCTACTCAGCCGTGTCCCCCACCCGCAGCATGTTCCACGTCAGGCCAAGCTGGGCATCGGTCTTCAGCGAGAGCAACTGGCGGGAGAGCCGGGCCAGGTGCGCCTGTTCCGCCAGGTTCTTGCCGACCACGCCTTTTTCCTCGGCGGCGTTGGCAAGCACGCCCTCCAGGTCCCCGTAGCGCTGCAAGAGCTTGGCCGCGGTCTTCGCCCCGACCTTCTCGACGCCGGGGATATCGTCCGTGCTATCCCCCAGCAGGGCGAGATAGTCGGCAAGCTGGTGGCTGCCCACGCCGAACTTGTCCATGACGTAGCGTTCATCGAACCAGGATGGCTCCCCGTTCTTCGCGGTGGCAAAGTGGTTGCGCACGATAGCGCCGTCCGCGATGAGCTGCAGCACGTCCTTGTCCGTGCTCACCGGGATCACTTGCCCCTCCTTGCTCGCGGTCCAGCGATAGAAGGCCGTGGCGATGATGTCGTCGGCCTCGTAGCCTTCGATCATGGCGGTCTGCAGCCCGAGCACTTCCGTCAGCGTCAGGCGGAAGTCAGGCAGAACCTCCGCCAGCTCCGGATCCATGGGCTTGCGGTGCTGGCGGTACTGGGGATACAGCGCGTGGCGCCAGGTCTTGCCGCCGGTATCGAACGCCGCCAGCGCGTGCGTCGGCTTGCATTCGGTCAGGGCACGGCGGAACGAGGCCAGCGCCGAGAGTACGGCGCCTTCGACCTTGGCCGGAATGTCCTCAGCCGGGTTGGCTTCGTAGACCCGGCGCAGGATGTTCAGGCCGTCGATCAGCAGTAAAGTGTGCTTCATTGTTCTTGCGATTCTTGCAATTCTTGCGATGCGTGCGATCAGACCCTCTATTTTGACGTGCGAAGCCCGTCGCGCAACCTTTTCGGTCGGGAGGATCAGCAAGAATGCGGGGTTGCGCCGGCGGTCCGCCTCGTCTAGTCTGAGCAGACTCAACCTACGCCCGGAAATGAACAACAATCACGACACTCGCCAGGCAGTAATCGACGCCCTGCAAAAGACGGGCACCCCAATGGATGCATATCAGGTCGCGAAGGCCACGGGCGTCAGCCCGATCCAAGCGGCGCGGACACTCACGAAGCTCGCCGCGAAAGGCGTCGTGCAGACCGACGCCCAGCTTGGCGCCGAGGCCGACTTGTCCGCGCAGTTCCGCCTGGCTCCGGTGCCGAAGGATGCCGCCGGAGGGTAAGCGCGAAGGTGGTTGCTGCCAGGCCGGCGCCAGGATCCGGAACATGTGCGCCGCCGAGCCCACGGGCGATCGTGTCCGCGGATGCTGCGCGCATGGCGAATACGTTACCCGGCGACGTGGCCGGCCAGCGGCCGGGTACCCGGCAAAGCGCGGATGCCATGCTCATTTTTGCGGCAACAGCATTGATTCTGGCAATGCGCCGAGACCATTTCTGGAAATAATCCCAATCAGGACTATCCATGGCGCACCAACCCGCGTATATTTCGGCCCGCGGGGTGGAGCAGTTGGCAGCTCGTCGGGCTCATAACCCGAAGGTCGCAGGTTCAAGTCCTGCCCCCGCAACCAGATCCTGAAAAGCCCGTACGGTTCACGCCGCACGGGCTTTTTGCATTGCCGGGGCCGGGCCCTCAAGCCAAGCCGAAGGGCCCGACCAGGTTGATGGCTGCCGTTCTTGAACACGCAATGCGCGTGCAGTGACAGGCGCGGGCCGCGGATCGGCGACGGCGTCAGCGGCTTCGGCACCGCCAGTTCCACCGCCGGGTTGCCCGCCTGCAAGCAAGCCTGGTGTCGACAATCCAGTTCAGCCGCTTGCTTTGTCCCCCGTCGCATTCCTGCTTGGGCCGATCGGCAGCCCCGCCACATCCATCTCGATGCGCAGGATGTCACCCGCCGTGGAGTCCGTCACGAACAGCGTCTTGCCAGCCGCGCCGCCAAAGGCGAGATTGGTCAGGGAATGCCCGGCGGGGCCACGCAGCACCTGCAGCGGCTCGGCGCGGTGGTTCAGCACCCAGACATAGCCCAGCCCCGGGTTCGCCACCAGCAGCCGGCCGCAGGCATCCATGGCCAGCCCGTCCGGGCCGCTCGGGCCGTATGACGTAAAGAACTGGCCCGCCTTGGAGACGCCGCCATCGGCAAGGATCGGCATGCGCCAGACGCAGTTGCCGCGGGTCACCGCCACGAACAGGAACTTCTCGTCGGGGGACAGCACGATGCCGTTGGGGCTGGGCACATTGGACAGCAGCAGCTCCAGCCGGCCAGCGGCACTCAGCCGATAGACGCGGCCGGTAGGATCGTGCAGCCCGGTCTGCCCCTGGTCCGTGAAGTAGATGTTCCCTTGCGTATCGATGGTGAGGTCGTTGACGCCCTTGAAGCTCTCGGTATTGCGGCGGGCCAGATACGGTCTGGCGCTGCCGCTGCGCACGTCGACGAGCATCAGCCCGTTGCGGTAGTCCGTGACCAGCAGTTCGTGCGCGTTGAGAAACTTCATGCCGTTGGGCTCGCCGTCCCATTGCGCCACCATTTCCCAGTCGCCCTTCGGGTCAATACGAAAGATGCGGCCATAAGGGATGTCGGTGACGTAGAGATTGCCGGCGCCATCAAACACGGGCCCCTCCAGGAAGGCATCGATCTCGCGCCCGCCCTGGTTGGCATCGGCCCAGACCGTGCGCCTGGGCTGGCGATAGCGTGCGGGCATGCGGGTGAACGGATCCAGTTCGCGGACTTCCGGGGCGTTCAGCAGGAACATGGCTTATTGCCTCTCAAACGCGGTATTGGCCGCCACCTTGCCCCAGAACGCCGTGCGCTCGGCAAGCTGCCTGGAGAATGCGGAGGCATCCCAATAGCCCGGCTCCGCGCCAATGCCTTCGGCAAAGGTCTTCATGTCCTGGGAGGCCATGGCCGCGGCCACTTCCTTTTGAAGCCGTTCCAGTACCTTCGGCGGCGTGCCCTTGGGCGCCCACAGGCCGGTGAAGTTGACCACGCCATAGCCCATGACCCCTGCCTCGGCAAAGGTCGGCACATTGGGCAGCGCGGCAAGGCGCTTGTCACCGCTGACCGCCAGCAGGCGCAGGCTGCCGCCTTTGACTTGCCCGATCAGGCCGGGCGTGGAGGCGATCTGGTAGTCGACGGTGCCGCCGAGCAACGCCAGCGTGGCCTCGCCCGCGCCCTTGAACGGCACATGCATGAAGTGCACACCCGTCGCCACGCCCAGGGCCTCGCTGGCGAAATGCGGCGTGGTGCCGGCGCCGCCGGAGCCATAGCTCACCTTGCCGTCGCCCGCGCGCGCGGCGGCGATCAGGTCGCTCATGGTCTTGTATCTGGCGTCGGCCTTGACCGCCACGGCCATCGGCGCGAACACGAAGGCGGCCACGGGCTGCAGGTCGTTGGCGTAGTTGAACGGCAGCTTCTTGAAGATGTGCGGCAGCAGCGAGTACGTGGTGTCGTTGGCGAGCAGCGTGTAGCCGTCGGCCGGGGCGCGGGCGACTTGCGTGGTACCGATGGTGCCGGTGGCGCCGGCCTTGTTCTCAACGACGAAGCTCTGGCCGGTTTGCTCGCTGAGGCGCTGGGCCATCTTGCGGGTGACTGCATCGACGGCGCCGCCCGGGGGGTAAGGGACGACGATTCTGACGGGCTTTTCAGGCCATGTCTGTGCGTGCACCGACATGGCGATGAAGGCGATCGCTGCCAGCGCGCATCGGCGCGGAACCGATGCGCGGGTTGATCTGGTGTTCATGGTTGTCTCCTGCTGTTTGTTTCCTGGGGCCAAACGCGCTTTCGTGCGTCTTGCCCGGCTGTCGTCGCCGTGCGCGACGTTGGCCCTGCTCAGCCGGCTACGCTCAACGCGGCCAGCACGCCTAGCGTATTCTGCGCCGCCGCCACGCCCATATTCACGTAAGCAGCGCTGGTCACGCCACCAATATGCGGGCTGAGCAGAAAGCCAGGCTGGCCGTGGAAGATGTGCGGCACCGTCATTGGCTCGACTGCGAAGCTGTCCAGCCCCGCCACGGCCACTTGCCCTGACTGCACCGCGGCCAGCAACGCAGGTTCGTCGATCAGCCCGCCACGCGCGGTGTTGACCAGGATCACGCCCTGCTTGCACTGGGCCAGCGTTTGCGCGTTGATCATCGCCCTGTTCCCGGGGGTCAGCGGGCAGTGCAGCGAGATCGCATCGGCTTCGCGCCAGATCGCGTCCAGGTCCACCGGCTCGATGTAGCCGGGCAGATCGGCGGCGAACGGATCGAAGCCGATCACGCGCATGCCCATCGCATCGCACATCCTGGCAAATCGCCGTCCAATGGCGCCGAGGCCGATCAGGCCAATGGTGCGGCCCGCCAGCTCGACGCTTTTGTGCGTGGCCTTGTCCCAATGGCCGGCATGCATGCGTTCGTTGAGCTGCACCAAGGATTTGGCGCAGCCCAGCAACAGGGCCATGGCCTGTTCCGCCACCGCGGCCGCGTTGGCGCCAACCGCAGCCGTGACCGCGATGCCGCGCGCGGCGGCGGCGGGCTTGTCGATGGTGTCGGTGCCGCTGCCGTGCTTGGAGATGACCTTCAGGGCCGGCGCGGCGTCCATGATCTCCGGCGTCACGGCGCCGTAGCGCACGATGATGCCGACCGGGTTGTGGCGCTGCGCCAGCGCCACCAGATCGGCGGCCTGGGGCGTCTTGCCGGCGTAGACGATCTCAAAATCGCCGAGCAGTGCCTCGGCTTGCGGCGCGAGGTCGGCCGCGGTGACCAGGATGGCTGGCTTGGTGCTCACAGCGTCTCTCCCTCTTTCAGCACGCCGGCGGTGACGAGCGAAGCGAGCAGCCACGGGGCGCTGGTCTTGCCTTCCTTGATCTGCGCGATGCGGCGGGCCTCGGCGGCTTCCTTGTGCTCGGCGAGCGGCAGCAGCGATGCGATCTTTTCACGCTCGACCACCACCAGGCCATCGGCGTCGCCGCAGATGAAGTCGCCAGGGTGCACGGTGACGCCACCGACCGAGACCGGGTGGCCGATGCGCCCGCCCACTTCCTTGGTCGGGCCGTTGGGATTGGTGCCCACCGAGAACACAGGGTAATCCATTTCGTCGATCTCCAGGCTGTCGCGCACCGCGCCGTCGATCACCACGCCGGCGATGCCGCGCTGGCGGCATGCATTCATCATGATGGTGCCCATCAGCGCGCTGCTCTGGTCACCCTTGCCGTCGATCACCAGCACGTCGCCGGGCTGCGCCAACGCCATCGCGGCATGGATCATCAGGTTGTCGCCGGGGCGCACTTCCACGGTGAAGGCGGTGCCGGCCAGCTTCATATGCGGGCGCAGTGCCCTGATGCGGCCGTGCAGCGCGCCGCGGCGGCCAGCCACGTCGGCCAGGATCGCGGGCTGGAATTTCGCGGCCTGGGCGACGATGTCGGCGGGTACGCGGTCGAAGGATTTGACGATGTTGGGCAGGCTCATGGCATGACTCCTTGGATTCGGGAATGGCAACGGGTAGGTGCGTACGCGGGTAAGCGGGTAAGCGCGTAAGCACGTAAGCACGTAAGCGGGTAGAGAGGGATGGCGACGGATGCGGGAATCAGTCGACCTGTGCGCCGGATGCCTTGACGGCGGCCGACCAGCGCACGGTGTCCTTCTTCATCAGGGCGCCGAACTGCTCGGGGGTGCCGCCCAATACGTCGGCGCCCTGGTCGCTCAGCTTCTTCCTCAGTTCAGGCACCTGCAGCGCCTTGTTGAACTCGGCATTCAGGCTCGCCACAATGTCCTTGGGCGTGGCGGCGGGCGCCACGAAGCCGAACCACGTCACGGCCTCAAACCCGCCGTAGCCGGACTCGGCGATGGTGGGCACGTTGGGCAGGTCGCCCATGCGCGTGGCCGAGGTGACAGCCAGCGCGCGCATCTTGCCGTTGCGGATATGGCCGATCAGCGTCGGCACCGACGACAGGTACAACTGCACCTGCCCGCCGATCAGGTCGTTGACGGCCTGGGCCGCGCCCTTGTATGGCACGTGAGTGAGCTTGATGCCGGCCGCCTTCTGGAACAGCTCGCTGGTCAGGTGCGCCACCGTGCCGTTGCCCGGCGAGGCCATGTTGATGGTGCCCGGATGCGCCTTGCTGGCAGCCACCACATCGGCCAGCGTCTTGTAGGGCGAATCCACGTTGGTCACCAGCACCAGGGGCGCGCTGGCGACCAGGCCCACCGGCGTAAGGTCCTTCGCCACGTTGTAGGGCAGCTTGCGGTAGAGCGTGGGGTTGATGGCCAGGTTGCTGGTCTGGCCCAGCACGATGGTGTAACCATCGCCGCTGGCCTTGGCCGCGGCATCCACGCCGAGGTTGCCGCCGGAGCCCGGCTTGTTGTCCACCACGAAGCGCCAGCCGCGCGCCATCGCCACCTTGTTGGTGACCTCGCGGGCAATGATGTCCGTGCCGCCGCCGGCCGGGAACGGCACGATCACGCGGATGGGCTTGGCGGGATAGGTTTGAGCCTGCGCCAGGGCCGAAATGGCCAGGGCGCAAAGGATGGCGGTGGTCAGGCCGCGGCGCAGCAGCGTCATTGCTTGTCTCCAGATCTCGTTGATTGTTGGATTTGTTGGAACGGATTCTGGATGGTCGTTGCACGTAGTACAATACAGTTTCACTGTACGCAACCCATTCCACACCATGGACTCCTCCAATCCCCCCGTCGCCGGCGAGGCGGCTGACGACGCCGGCGGTGGCGTCATCGCGGTACGGCGGGCGCTGCGCGTCCTGGAAGCCTTCGGTGTGAGCGACGCACAACTCACATTGGCCGAGCTCAGCCGCCGCACCGGCTTTCATAAGACCACCGTGCTGCGCCTCGCGCGCACGCTGGCAACCGACGACTACCTGGTCCAGAAGGAGGACGGCAGCTGGCGGCTCGGACGCGCCGCCGGCTGGCTGGGCGCGTGTTACCAGGCCACCTTCAACGTGTACGAAGTGGTGGAGCCGGTGCTGCGGGAGCTGACGATCAAGACCGGGGAAAGCGCCTCGTTCTACGTGCGCGAGGGCCAGCAGCGCATGTGCCTGGTGCGCGTGGAAGGGCCGCAAGCCATCCGGCACCACGTGCGCATCGGCTCCGCGCTGCCGCTGGACAGCGGCGCGCCGGGGCGCGTCATCCTGGCGTTCTCAGGGGAGCCGGGCGAGCCTTATGAATCGATCCGGCGGCGGGGCTATCACCTGTCGATGGGCGAGCGCGAACCGGAAGTCTCCAGCGTATCGGCGCCGGTGTTCGGGCTGCACTGGAAGCTGCTCGGGTCGGCCTGCATCTCCGGCCCGTCCTCGCGCCTGAGCGAGCAAAGGCTGCTCGCGCTGGCACAGACCGTCATGGATGCGGCCAACCAGCTCTCGTATGCGATGGCGGGAAGCCATCGGCCGGCGCCGCAGGCAGCCTCGGGCAGTCCGGCGACCTGGCACCCTTGACTGGCCTGCCGGCGCCCGCCAGACCCAGCCAGAGCCCGCCAAAGCGCCTGGCTGACACAAAACGCTGTCTGGCTGGCAATATTCGGTGGGCGCGCCGGATGCTCCGGCCATGCCTTTTGCCCGATCGTGCCCGGTACCGGGTACCAGGTATCGGGCCTGACCCGACAACGCGATATCCGCGACAGCAAAGGAGTAAAGCGCATGCCCCCGTTCGAGACACTATTGCCATTTTTCGGCATCGCCGTGGTGCTTGGACTGACCCCGGGCCCGGACAATGTCTTTGTCCTGCTGCAATCCGCCATGCGGGGGCCCCGCGCGGGCATGGTCGTGGTGCTCGGCCTGTGCACCGGGCTGCTGGTGCATACGGCCGCGGTCGCGCTTGGCCTGGCCGCGCTGTTCGCCGCGTCCAGGCTCGCATTCATGGTGCTCAAGATCGCCGGCGCGCTATACCTGGCCTATCTTGCCTGGCAGGCGTTGCGCGCCCCGGTGGGCGCGATGGGCCAGGGCAACGGCGACAAGGCTGGCGTGGGGCATATGTACCGGCGTGGCGTGGTAATGAACCTGACCAACCCCAAGGTGGTGATCTTTTTCCTCGCGTTCCTGCCGCAGTTCGTCGCGCCGGACCGTGGCCATGTCGCGCTGCAGATCATGGTGCTCGGCGTGGTCTTCATCATCGCCACCCTGCTGGTCTTTTCCGTCATCGCCTGCTGCTCGGCCATGTTCGGCGCCCTGCTGCTGCGCTCGGCACGCGCGCAGCGCGCGCTGAACTGGTTTGCGGGGGTGGTCTTCCTGGGGCTGGCCGCGCGGCTGGCGTCGTCGAGGATGTAGGGCAGAGCTGGGGGGGCAGCGTTTCAGTGTCCCGTTCCGCTGATTCGTACGCAAGGTCTGTTGGGCTTGGGGCAGGCACCGTAGGCCGGGGGCAGTGTGCGATGTGTATTGCATGCAAATTGTCTACAAGCGAGCAATATCCACCATCCAGGTGCCGAGCGGCGTCCGTCAGTCAGGTTCAGGCGCTCGCCCCGCAAGGGCGAACGAACTTCGGCGGTGAGTCGAAAGAAGGTGTTGCTGTCACGCGAAAGCGCCGAGTCACCGGGGCCGATGGCGGAAGCGCGTAGCGCCTGACTCAGCCGGAATCCCAGCTGCGAGTGGGCAGACTACCGAGGATCGCTGAGAGAAATATGGGCGAACCAGCGTGGCGCCTAGCACCTCGCGGCCGCTGCCGCCCCAGGAACCACGGCCACACGATGGCTCCCGGACGTTAGCTAGTCGTACCGATGCCGCATTCTCGGCCCAATTGCCCATTTTGATTGGCCGCTAACGTAGTAGTTAGGAACGAATTGCGTCATAGCCAGTTTGTGGATATATGAGCGCAAGCTGTTGGCGATGCACGTTTAGGCTTTGCCCGGTAACTCCCAACCATTTCCTCACCCTCGGACGGTTCCGCAAGTTAAGGAGCTTCCTCGGTGAGGTTTCCTTTGTCACTTCTGCTTTGTCTTGCCTCGGGAAGAAGGTGGAGCCTCTGGCGCCACCAGGAAGGATGCATTTTTCAGTAGGCCAGGTTCCGTTTTACGCGACTCTTCTGGCTTGAGGGCAGGGAGTTCTCGTGTTTCGTCAGTTGGCAGTGTTTGTGCACCTTGTGTGTTTTCATAGCCATGGGCGACAGATTCCAGGTAGCCAGGAGGAAAGTGTTGCTCAGGTGTAACCGCAGACTCGGCAAGCGTAACGCCGGTGATACACATCGTCGTGATGCCAAAGGCAAATCGCCACGTCGACTGTGCGGGAAAATGGCGTTTAAGATTCATGAGTGGCTCCTTTTCAAACATGGAAACTGGGTCACTGAGGAAACATGGAGCAGAACTCCGTAGCACAGGATGTGCGAGTTACCTAACTTGCGGCGCTCAATGATTGGCGCTGCGCTCGGCCGAACTGCGTCAACGATCCTTGGATGGGTTCCGTGATGAAGGAAGCAAAATACGGGCCATGAAAAGCAACTCATTGATTATTAAATGAATTTGCAAAATCAATAAATGGCATGTACGTTCGCTTAATAAAAAAGTTTCATTTTTGAAACAACCCGCGGCGCTGTTTTTATAAATAATTCCTCGCCTAAAATAATTATCTTTGCCTGGCACTTACAGTGCGGATTGGCTTGGCCACTGCCAAGGAAGCGCTGACGGCGCGTCACCCCCCTTTTTGCCGTGGCCTTCTGCTTGCGCCAAGCTGATCTGCCGCTTCATCACCGGACCTGAATCATAGATACACCTATGACAACGCACTCAATACCGCGATGACTCGCGCACCGATTTAATCAGCATTTCCCCAGTGTCCTGAGTCTGAAATTCGTTGAAGAAATAAGTTGTCCGAGAAGGCGTGCGAGCCTGGGAGCGAGGCGCAGCAAGGCTGGTGCCTTGCGAGCATTCGTGACGACGGATCGTGCGTCTTATCGGGCGACTTACTCAACGAATTTGTGATTCAGAGCACTAGCCCCGCGCCGCAGCAAGGGCGGCCGGCGCCCGGCTCCTCCGCGAAGCTGGCCGTGACGGGCCAGGAGAAGCGGGAGCCCAACCCGGCGTCCCTGCCCGCGGGCGAGACCATCGAGGCCCGCGTCGCCGCGATTAACGGCGCGATCGGCAACATGAAGCCACCGCCGCCACCGACGGCGCTGCGCCTGGCCGAGTTGCCGAAGGATGAGATTGCGCGCAGCGTGGTAGCCGTCAAGGACGACGACCGCCGCAGCACCGTGATATTCCGGGGCGACGCCATGTTCGGCGCCGGCAAGGCCGAGGTCAGCGCAACGCTGCTGCCAACGCTGGACAAGGTGGCGCCCGAGATCAACAAGGTGCAGGGCAAGGTGCAGGTGACCGGCCACAGCGGCAACCAGCCGATCAAGAGTGCCCGCCATGCTTCGAACCAGGCCCTGTCCGAGGAGCGCGCCGCAGTGGTCAGTGAGTACCTGGCCCGCAAGGGCGTCGACAAAGGGCGCCTCGAAGCTATCGGCAAGGGCGACACCGAACCGCTGACGGACAACAAGACCCCTGGGGCCCGCGTGGCAAACCGGCGCGCGCGTCGAACTGAACCTGGAAACCTTTGCCGGGATCGAGATAGCCGAACCGTGGGAATTCCTCGGGCGAGAGCAAATCAGCATCGCGGGCATTGACTCGCGCGACCTGCGGTTCCTGGACGGGGGCGTGTGCAATACGCCATCAATTCACGGGGCCAGCTGGTCGATTTCCGCGCCGAGGGCGTGACGGTTCGGGTGTCGCCCGACAATCGCGTGATCCTGCTGACGACACGCCCCGACAGACAGACCGGTATTGCGGCCTGGTGCGCGGCTCACCGGCAATCGCAGGTGGTCGGCGGTGGCCTGGTCCTCGCATTCGCACTCGGACGGCTGACGGCGTCGCTGCGGGCAATCTCCGGACCGTTCGCTGCCGGCTCGCTGCTGAAACCCGGCTTGGTGGCGTCCGCTGCCGACCAGAATTCACACCTTGTGATCTCCGGGAACAAGTCACTGCTGACACACACCGCAGACACCGCACACGCCGTTTGAAAATAGGGCCATCCGATGCCTGCATCATCAAATCGCTGCCGCATGCCGCATCTCTCTGGCTATCACCGCTGCATAGGCAAGCGCTGCCACCCTCCATCCCTGCCCCGGGGCCTTAATCCCGCCCGCCGCCAAACAGCCGCTTCACCCTCTCCCACATCACCCCCAGCATCATCGATACCGGGTTCATCTGCGTGGCCTGGCTGCGCTCGCTCTGCGACAACGACGGGTCCATCTTGCGGGCGACGTTCTTGCCGAAGTCCGCCATCATGCGCCGCACGAAATCGCGCACCAGCCCCGAGCGTGAGAACTGCGCCAGCGGGCCTTGCAGGGCGTACTGCAGGTCGATCAGCACTTCGGTCTCGCCCGCCGATATCGCCTGCAGCACATAGGTGATATCGCCGGCGGCCTTGGAGTTGCTCAGCGAATCCTGCCCCGCGCCCTTGAGCACGCCGCGCCGGTTCGCGTCGTCGCGCTCCAGCCGCGCCGCGCCGTTGAAGCGCGCCGCCATCGGCCCGAACTTGATCGCCACGTGCCCCTTGACGCGATCGCCGTCCTGCTCGGTGAGCGCCGCGCCCGGCAGGCAGCTTGCCACCGCCGGCAGGTCCGCCATGAAGCGCCACACGTCATCGGCCGGGAACGGCACCTTGAAGCTGCCGTCGATGCGCGACCAGCCCTTTTTGTCGGCGCTGCGCTCGGCTTCTTCCCTGGCGGCAGGCTCGGCGTGGGCCTGGACGGCGCTGTCGGCCGCAGGCGTGAAGCAAGCGAATTCGCGTTTTACGGTCGCAGCTACGGCTTGCGCCGCCTTGCCCGCTGCAGGCGGCTTGCGCAGTGCCAGCACCGAGCTGATCGCGGCCACGATCCCCATATAGCCCGTGCAGCGGCAGAGGTTGCCCGATAGCTCATGGCGGATGGTGGCCTCGTCGGCATCCGGCAGCCGCAGCACGATGTCGCGCGCGGTGGCCAGCATGCCGGGCGTGCAGTAGCCGCATTGCAGCGCGTGGTGCTGGTTGAACGCGGTGCGCAGGTCGCGCATCACGGGGTCGTCGTCATAGCCTTCGATGGTCACCACGTTGCTGCCGGCGCAGGCGCTGGCAAAGGTGATGCACGAGCGCACGGGCTTGTCGTCGACCAGTACGGTGCAGGCGCCGCAAACCCCGTGCTCGCAGCCCAGGTGGGTGCCGGTCAGGCATTGTGCGTCGCGCAGGAAGTCGCCCAGGTGGGTGCGGTGCGCGCAGGCGCCGGCAGCGGCGCGGCCATTGATTGTCAGTGTGATGGTTTCCACCGCGGCCCTCAGTTGAATAGTTGTTCGATGCAGCGAGTAACCGCTGCGCAGCACAGCTTGCGGTCGATCGCATCCTTGGCCGGCGTGGCTTGCGTCACGGCGGCCAGCACGGCCTGCGGCGTGAGCGCGGCGGGGCCTTGGGCGGCAATGTCGTTGGCGAGGCCGCGCAGCAGCGCCGGCGCGCCGTCGAGCGCGCCCAGCGCTATGCGGGCGAAGCGCGTGGACGGATCGAAGTACGCGGCGCAGCTGGCCTCGGCGAACTCGCCGGTCTTGCGGCACAGCTTGTGGTAGCCCCAGCGTGCCGTATCGGGCTGGCTCGGCACGTGAACAGCGCAGATCAGCTCGCCTTCGGTGAGCGCGGTGGTGTACGCACCCAGCATGAACGCCGTCATGGGGACGATGCGCGTGCCGGCCTTCGATGCCAGCTCGATCTGCGCGCCGACGGCGGTCAGCACCACCACCCAGTCCGCCGCGGGATCGGCGTGCGCCAGGCTGCCGCCGATGGTGCCGCGATTGCGGATGGCGCGGTAGGCAATGCCGCTCGCCACCGATTGCAGCATGCCGCCGCGCAGTGCCGGGAATTCGCCATCCTCGATCTGTGCATGGGTGACCGCCGCGCCGATGCGCACGCGATCCTGCAGCAGGGTGACCGTGCGTAACTCGGCTAGCTTCGACAGATCGTAGATGGCATCGGGGCGCGTCAGGCGCAGGTTAAGCATCGGGCCCATGGACTGCCCGCCGCCCATGACCTTGGCGTTGTCGGTGCGGTCCGCCAGCTCGGCGCAGGTGGCGGCCAGCGTGGGGGCCGCGTGATAGGTGAATGCAGCTGCTTTCATGATGGTTCAGGCCGCCTCTCTGGTTGGCGTGGCTTGCGGCTCGCGGGCTTGCTCGGCGCGGGCCAGCGCTTCGAGCACCTTGCGCGGCGTGAGCGGGGTCTCCAGCAACTCCACGCCGAAACTGCCCAGCGCGTCGTTGACCGCGTTGAAGATGGCCGCGGGGGGCGCGATGGCGCCGCCCTCGCCCATGCCCTTGGCGCCGAATTCCGTATGCGGCGACGGCGTCTCGAAATGGTGGATGCGGATCGAGGGGATTTCGGTCGGGCCGGGCAGCATGTAGTCAGCCAGCGTGGAGGCCAGCGGCTGGCCGTTGCCGTCGTAGCGCATCTCCTCAAACATGGCCGTGCCGATGCCCTGCGCCACGCCGCCATAAGTCTGCCCTTCCACCACCATGGGGTTGACCATGGTCCCGCAGTCTTCCACGACCACGTAGTCGAGGATCTCGACGTGGCCTGAATCGGTGTCCACCTCCACCAGCGCGGCGTGGGTGGCGTACGTGAAGCTGCCGGTATCCACGCTGGGCTTGTAGCCCATGGTGGTTTCCAGCCCGGTGGGATCCACATTGGCGGGCAGCCGCTGCGGGTTGATATACCAGGCGTTGGCGATTTCGCTGATCGGCACGGCGGCGTCGCCCGCCTTGACCGAGCCACCAGCCAGCGTCGCCTCGTCCTCGGGACGCTGCAGCATATGCGCGCCGATCTTCAGCAGGCGCGGCACCAGCGCCTTGCAAGCACGCGATACCGCGCCGCCCGACATCACCAGCGAGCGCGAAGCATAGGTGCCGGTGGAGAACGGCGTCACGCCGGTGTCCCCGTGCACGACCTTCACGCGCGACACATCGATGCCGAGGATCTCGTTGGCGATCTGGGCAAAGGTGGTTTCCATGCCCTGGCCATGCGAGTGCACGCCTACGCGCACTTCCAGCCCGCCATCCGGCGTGATGCGCACGGTGGCGGAATCGAAGCCGGGAATCACCGGCGTGCCCCAGGCGGCGAACACCGAGGTGCCGTGCGCCGATTGCTCGGTGTAGGTGCCAAAGCCCACGCCGAGATAGCGCGAGCCCGCCGAAGGATCGTTCAGCCTTTGACGCTGGCGCTCACGGATGCGCGCCAGCCCGATCATCTGCGCGGCCTTGCGCACGCTGGCCGGGTAGTCGCCGCCATCGAAGTGCTTGTTGGTGACGTTGACATAGGGCATGGATTCCGGCTGGACCAGGTTCTCGCAGCGGATCTCCCACGGCTCGCGCTTGACCTCGCGCGCCAGCGCATCCATCAGCAGTTCCATGGCAAAGCACACGCCCGTGCGCGCCACGCCCCGGTACGGGACAAAGCCGGGCTTGTTGGTGGCCACGCATTCCGTGATGCAGCGGTAGCCGTCGAAGGCGTACGGCCCCGGCAGGTTGCCGATGGCCTGGCCGGGTTCAAGACCGATGGTGAAGGGCCACACCGAATAGGCGCCGCCATCGATGGCGATCCTGGCGTCCAGCGCCAGCAAGCGCCCGCGCGCGTCGGCGTAGGCCGTGACCTCGTAGTGGTGCTCGCGCGAGTTGGCGCCCGCGGTCAGGTGCTCGCGCCGGTCTTCGATAAAGCGGAACGGCTTGCGGTACGTCATGGCCAGCCAGGCGATGCACAACTCCTCTTGCTGCAGCACGCATTTGTAGCCAAAGGCGCCGCCCACGTCGGGCGAGATCACGCGGACTTTTTCCTGCTCCAGGCCCAGGCAATGGCTCAGCACCGTGCGGATCATATGCGGCACCTGGGTGGCGCTGTAGACGATCAGCTGGTCGAACTGGTGGTCCCAGTAGGCCAGCACGGCCTTGCCTTCCATCGGCACCATGCACTGGCGCGCCAGGTCGATCTTGCGGCTGACCACCACGGAGGCCGTCTTGCTGAGCGTGTCGAAATTCTTGTCGGCGGTGAGCGTGAGGAAATGGTTGTCCTTCCAGTGCTCGTGCACGCGCGTGGTGCCGCTGGCCTGCCGTGCGCCATCCACATCGGTAAGCGCCGGCAGCTCATCCAGTTCCGCGACGATGCGCTCGGCGATGTCCTCGGCCTGCGCGCGGGTCGGCGCGAAGGCCATGGCGATGGGCTCGCCGACAAAGCGGACCTTGCCGGCGGCCAGGGGCGGCTGCGCCGACGGCTGGTATGACGGGAAAGCCGAGTCGGCCACGATATCGAGCGCGCCGTGCATATCGTCCCGCCCGATCACCGCATGCTCCAGCCCTTGCGGCTTGTGCAGCGCCAGCAGCCGCGCATGCGCCATGGGGCTGCGCAGGAACGCGACCTCCTGCAGGCCGGGCATGGCGATGTCGGCGACGAAGCGGCCCTTGCCATGCAGGTGGCGCGCGTCCTCCTTGCGCGCCACGCGCGCGCCTACGCCCTGCCCACCTTGCTTCTCGATGTGGTCTTTGTCCATACATTGCTCCAGCCCGGGCTTGCCGCCGTCCGTGACTGCTTCGTGGGGTTCGTGGGGTTCGTGGGTAGCCGATAGCCGGGCAACCAGCAGGCCGGCAAGCAATTTCCGCGCACCTGCCTGATTGCACATCCAGCGGCACATATTCAGTGCACTGAGCTTATCGACACATTGGCAAAACAGGCCGCGCCCGTCAATTGGGGCTTCAGCCGATGCACGCGCATGGTGCGCATCGGCGTGCGCACCGGGCGCCGCTCAGAGCCGGGCCAGCGCCGCCAGCGCCTGCTCGCGCGGCATCACCGCGGCGTACTTCTGCTCCATGTCGAACAAACTGGCCGCGTGCGGCTGGAGCGCGCGGTCGCCCACGCAGTCCGACACCACCAGCGGGCGAAATCCGTGCGACATGGCATCGACCACGCTGGCGCGCACGCAGCCGCTGGTGACCGCGCCGGCCACCACCAGCGTGCGCACGCCGCGCTGCGTCAGCCACGCCGCCAGCGACGTGCCGAAAAATGCGGACGGCACGGTCTTGCGCACCACCAGCTCGCCATCGCGCGCAGCCAGCTGCGCAACGATCGCGCTGGCCGGCCCTTGCTCCTTCAGCGTCAGCAGGCCGGGCACCTTCAGCGTGAAGATGTTCTGATCGCCGTCGTCGTCGGCAAACACGATGCGGCTGTGCGCGACCGCCCAGCCCTGTGCCCGCGCGTGGTCCAGCAGCGGCACCGTGTTGGCGATGGCCTCGGCGATATTGCCGCCGCCGAACATCGCCGGATCGGCGAAACCGTTGACGAAGTCGACGATCAGCAGGCCTGCGGGGCCCTGCAGCGGCAGTTGCGTGCCAAAGCCCTGGCGCTCGTAGGTGGCGAGTTCGCCATGTCTCGTCATTTGCGGCTCCATCCGTCCAGTACCTTGCCTTGCCTGACCACTTCCTCGCCGTCCAGGCTCACGGTGCAGTTGCGCAACGGGATATCGATATGGCAGGCGGTGGTGTGGCGGCCGCCTGCCTCGTTGTTGGGGCCGAGCGAGAACAGGAAATTGCCCTCGTAGGCACGCGCGTCCATGCCGATCGAGGCCTCCCTGTCATACAGGCCCAGCGTGGACCACCGCGCGCGCGGTTGCAGGCCCCAGCCGATGTGCGAAATGGCGTAGGCTTGCGGATCGTTGAACGACGCCATGTAGTCGTTCAGCAACTCGGCGTCCAGGCCACCTTCGATGCGTGTGGCAAAGCCGCGTTCCACCGTCAGCGCCACCCGGTCCGCCACGTAGCCCTTCTGCGGCAGCAGGATGTCGCCACGGTCCAGCACGATGCGCCCGCTCGCGCCGCCCTCGTTCGGCCAGGTCAGCACGAAGCCGCTGGGCCAGTGATCCCAGCGCCCCGGCTCGTCGACGAAGCCGTACTCGCTGATGGCGGGAAACTCGCCGAGCGGGCAGCGCAGGTCGGTGCCCGCGTCAGATGTCACCGTCATCTCCTTGGCGCGCGACAACCGCGCGTTGGCGGCGCTCACACGCTCGCGGTCGGCTTCGCTGGGCACCATGCGCACCAGCACTTCGGGCGGCTCCACCGCCAGCAGGATCTTGGTGCCGGTCTTGAGGATATCGTGCTGCTCGGGCGAGAACAGCAACGTCATCAGGTCCAGCACCAGGTCGCTCTCTTTGAGCGCGGCAATGGCCGCGCGGTTGCCGGTGAGCGCCGTCGTGCCCAGGTAAGCCAGCGGATCGCGGCTCAAGGCCTTGTCCGCGTTGACGGGCGGCAGGTCCAGGCGATTGACGATGGCGCCCATCGCCTGAGTGGCAACCAGCGCGCAAGACAGCGTCTGCGGATGCGTGGCGGCACTGGCAAGAATGGTGACGGTCTGCCCGGGCGCGAGCCGGGACAGCGTGAGGACCTGTTTCCAGGCCTGGATCAGGGCGTGGTCACTGACTGGCATGTTCTCTCCTCATGATCGGTAGATCGGTAGATCGGCAGTTCAGGCCGCGGCCTGTTGCCGGGGGACAATTTCGGCGCCGAGGAAGGCGCCCAGCGCGTTGTAGAAGCCGTCCTCGTCGTCCCAGGGAATCATGTGGCCGGCGCCCGGCACATGGCTGACTTCAAGCTGCGGCAGCAGCCCGCGAATCTCTTCGATATCCTCCGTGCGCACCACATCGCCACGGCCGGCCACCATCAACAAGGCGGGAATGCCAATGCCCGGCAAGTCGGCGTGCACATCGTCGGTGTGAAAGCCCTGGAAGCTGGCCAGCACGGCGCGCTCGTCGCAGGTGTGCAGCCATTCGGCGCGCAACGCCAGTTGCTCGTCGGTCCAGGTGGGACAGAAGCGCCGCATGGTCTCGATGTCCACGCCGTGGCGCGCCACCGCCATGGAGTCCACATACCAGGCGAGCTGCGCGGGATAGCCGCGCCGGCCCGGACCGGACACCGGCGGATCCACCATCACCAGCCGCGCCAGCCCGGCAGGCTGGCCGCGTGCGGCACGGATGCCGATGCGCGCGCCCATCGAATGGCCCACCACGCTGTAGCTGGGCAGGTTCATCGCCTGCGCGAATGCCAACACGTCGGCCGCCTGGGCGTCCAGGCTGTAGTCCAGCGTGTCAGACGCAGACGACAGGCCGCGTCCGCGCACATCCAGCACATAGGTATCGAACTGCTCGCCCAGGCGAGCACCAACGAAGCCCCAGGTGATGGCCGGGCTGGTGATGCCCGGCACCACGATCACCGGATCGCGCGTCACGCGCTCGCCGCAGCGGCCGCCATAGCGGAGATAGTGCTGGCGGATGCCGTTGGCGTGTACGTTGCCGCCGCAAACAAAGGTACTCATCTCAGTAAGCGCCCGAGAGCAAGGCGCCAGCGCCCGGCACCACGGGCTCCAGGTCGAGCTGCTTGAGGATGGCGTAGGTGGTGGCGATGGCGGCGGTGATGACCGGCTTGCCAGTCATCGCTTCGACCTTGGCTACCGCCGGCAGGGATGGCATCTGCACGCAGGCGGACAGCACGATGGCGTCCACATCCCTGGTGTTCATCTGCGCGACGATGCCGGGCAGCCTGGCGGGGTCGTGGCGGCCGACCTCAAGGTTGTCGGGGATTTCCAGCGCGCGCCAGTCCACCACTTCGTAGCCTTCGTTGCGGATGTAGTCCACCACCAGTTCGGTCAGCGGCTTCATGTAGGGCGCGACCACGGCGATACGCTTGGCGCCGATCACCTTGAGCGCGTCGATCAGCGCACCGGCGCTGGTGACCACCGGCGCGTCGGCGCCGTTGGCCGCCGTATGGGCCTGCAGGCGCTTCTCCGAGACGCGGTGATAGCCGTGGCCCATCGCCATGATGGCCACCAGGCAGGCATAGCCCAGCACATCGACGCGGGCGTCGCTCAGCTCCAGCGCGCAGCGGTCGGACTCGCCGTCCATCGCGGCAAGCTCTTCCTTGACCACCTTCTTCATGCGCATGCGGCTGGAGTGGAAGGTGAACCGCTCGGGCCGCACCTGCTGGCGCGCGAGCAGCATCGCGGGGATTTCGGTTTCCATCGTGGTGTTGGAACTCGGCACGATCTGGCCGATCCGGAAAGTCTTTTGCACGGGGCGCTCCGTTGTTTCGGGGTTCAAAGCTTGAGAATGCGTTCGGCATTGCCATGGCAGACAAGGCGGCGGGTGGCCTCGTCCATCGGCGCCTGCTCGATAAAATCCGCCGCGATCGCCGTGGATTCGTAGGGATAGTCGACCGAGAACAGCACGGCCTCCGCGCCCATCTCGGCAATGGCGCCATTCAGCGCAGCCGGCGAGCACACGCCCGACGTGGTGATCACGATATTGCTGCCGATGTATTCCGACGGTTTCTTCGCCAGCTTGATGCCATGCGAGTACACCGCAAAGCGGCTGTCGAAGCGCCAGCGCTGGAACGGCAGCCCTTCGCCCATATGGCCAAGGATGAGCTTGAGCCGGGGGAAGCGGTCGAACACGCCGCTGAACACCAGGCGCAGCGCGTGGCTGGCCGTCTCCACGCCCCAGCCCCAGGCCGCGCCGCTGATTTCCGGATGGCCCGAATACACATGCGGCGCGACAAACGCATCGGCCGGATGCAGGTACATGGGCACGTCCAGCGCTTGCATGCGCTCCCAGAACACGTCATAGGAAGGATCGTCGTAGTACACGCCCTGCGTATGGCCGTTGACCAGCGAGCCCTTGAAGCCAAGCTGCGTCACGGCGCGCTCCAACTCCTGCGCGGCGGTCGCGGGGTCATGCATCGGCAGCGCGGCAAAGCCGGCGAAGCGCGTGGGGTGGCGCGCCACCTGCGCCGCCAGGAAGTCGTTGTTCTCACGGGCGCGGCCAATGGCGGCGACGCGATCCGTCTCGCCCTGCACGCCCGGGCCGGTCTGCGACAGGATGGTGATATCGATGCCGGCGCGGTCCATCTCGCCAATGCGGATGTCGTCGAAATCCGCCAGGCGCCTGGCGAGATCGGCCATGACCGCTGCGTCGATGTGCTGGAGGTATCCCTTCGAATAGGCCTGGAAGCCGGGGGCCATGAAGTGCTCTTCCAGGGCAATCTTCCGAATTCTCGTCATGCTGTGGCGACTCCTGTCTGGGTGGGGGCTTGCTGGGGGGCTAGCACGGGTCTAGCTCGGGTCTAGCTAATTGATCAGTATGCTGAGCATTTTTAATATAGCAACGAGGTTGAGGAATGTCTAGCCGGAGCCAAAAGGGTTAACCCCCATAACACTGACAAATTCTGCTCAGTACACTGATTGAAATTATTCAGCATGCTGACAGTGTGGAGCACACACACGGGCAGGCTGACCTGCCCCCGGAGAGAAACGACCATGACGATCAGCCTGGCCAATGACGGTGCCGCCGTGCGCAAGCAGGGCATGACAAGGGAAGAACGCAAGGTGATCCTCGCGTCGTCCTTCGGGGCGCTGATGGAGTGGTACGACTTTTACATCTACGCGGCGCTGGCGGTCTACTTTGGTGCATTGTTCTTCCCGCCCGGCAACGAGACCACGGCCTTCCTCGCCAGCCTTGCCACCTTCGGCGCGGGCTTCCTGGTGCGCCCGGTCGGGGCGTTGCTGTTCGGCCGGCTGGGCGACAAGATCGGCCGCAAGCACACCTTCCTGGTGACGATCCTGCTCATGGGGATCGCCACGGTGGGCGTCGGATTGTTACCCACCTATGGCCAGATCGGCATCACCGCCACCATCCTGCTGGTGGTGCTGCGCCTGCTGCAGGGGCTGGCGCTGGGCGGCGAAGTGGGTGGCGCGGTGACCTACGTCGCCGAGCATTCTCCGGTGGAAAAACGCGGCCTCTACACCAGTTCCCTGCAGACCACGGCCACGCTCGGCCTGCTCTCGTCGCTGCTGGTCGTGTACCTGCTCAAGACATTGCTCACCGAGGCGCAGTTCCGCGAATGGGGCTGGCGCTTGCCGTTCCTGGTCTCGTTCCTGATGCTGGTGGTGTCGGTCTACATCCGCGGCAAGCTGCATGAGTCGCCGATCTTCGCGCGCATGAAGGCCGGCAATACCACGTCGAAATCCCCCATCCTGGACAGCTTCACGAACTGGGCCAACCTGAAGTACGTGCTGCTGCTGTTCGTGGTGGCATCCGGGCTCGGCGCCATCTTCGGCACTGGTCATTTCTACACGATGTTCTTCGTCAACAAGACGCTGCACGTGCCGCTGGAGCTGGTGCACCTGCTGATCGGCATCGCACTGGTGATCGCCACGCCCTGCTACCTGTTCTTCGGCTGGTTGTCGGACCGGATCGGCCGCAAGCACATCATGATGGCCGCCTGCCTGCTGGCGGCGCTGACCACCCAGCCCATCTTCGGGGCGCTGACGCACTACGCCAACCCGGCGCTGGAGCAGTTCCAGCAGCGCAACACGGTGCAGCTGCGCGCCGGCGATTGCCACTTCCGCCTGTTTGCCGAGCCGGTGTCGGCGTGCGACAAGGTCAAGGGCTACCTGACGGATCTTGGCGTCGGCTACGAATTCACGCAGATCGATGCCGGCGCGCAGCCTGCTTTGCGCATCGGCGGCACCACGCTGCAGGGCTTTGACAAAGCGGCGATCAAGCAGGCGCTGGTGGCCGCCGGCTGGACAGAGCATGCAGACCCGGCCGCCATCAACCGCCCGATGCTGTTCCTGATGTTGCTGATCCCCATTCTCTTGCTCGCCATGGTGTACGGCCCGCTGGCGGCGTTCATGGTCGAGCTGTTCCCGGCGCGCATCCGCTACACGTCGCTGTCCCTGCCCTTCCACCTCGGTGCGGGCTGGGTGGGCGGCATGCTGTCGTTCGTCGTGACGGCGATGAACGTGTCCAGCGGCAATGTGTACTTCGGCCTCTGGTATCCGGTCTCGATCGCCGCCATCGCCTTTGTCGTCGGCATGGTGTTCGTGCCCGAGACCCGTGGCCGCAACCTGGATACCTGAGCCCGCCGTGCCCCCTGTAGCCCTTTAGCCCTGTAGCCCTGTAGCCCTGTAGCCCGGCTTCGTCCTCTGGCGCGAAATTTGCTCAGTACACTGTATTTAATAGTCAGCATACTGAACGCTGCACCAAGACGAAGCCATCTGGTTTTCCACCCCGGTTCCCGAACCCCAATTCACCCTGTCTGGAGCGCCCCCATGAAGTCTCTGCACAACGCACGCCATACCCCGGTTTCTGCCCCGGTTTCTGCGCTGATCCCCGCCCTGATCGCCCTGCTATGCAGCAGCGCCGCGCTGGCGGATGCCAACGGCGTCAAGGTTGGCGTGATCACCGATATGTCCGGCTCCTACGCCGATCTCTCGGGCCGCGGCTCGGTGCTCGCGGCGCAGATGGCCGTGGACGAGTTCGGCGGCAAGGCACTCGGCAAGCCGGTCACGGTGCTCTCCGGCGACCACCAGAACAAGGCGGACATCGCCTCGTCGCTGGCGCGCCGCTGGTTCGACACCGATGGCGTGGACATGGTGATCGATTTCCCCAACTCCTCCACCGCGCTGGCGGTGCAGGAAATCGCCAGGCAAAAGCAGAAGATCAATATCGTCTCCACCGGCGGCGCCATGGCGCTGACCAACCAGAACTGCTCGCCCACCGGCTTTCACTGGGGCTGGGATACGTATTCGGTGTCGGCGCCGCTGGTCAAGCGGCTGATCGCCGACGGCAAGAACAGCTGGTACTACATCACCGTGGATTACGCGCTGGGCCAGTCGCTGGAAGCGGATTTCCGCAAGGAGGTGGAGGCCGGCGGCGGCAAGAACGTGGGCAGCACCAAGCATCCGCTTAACGCCAGCGATTTCAGCAGCCCCATCGTGGCCGCCTCTGCGTCCAAGGCCAAGGTGGTGGTGCTGGCCAACGCCGGCAACGACATGATCAACGGCGTCAAGGCCGCGGGCGAGTTCGGCCTGATCAAGGGCGGACAGACCGTGATCACGCCGTCGACCTTCATCACCGACCTGAAGAGCCTGGGCCCCGGCGTGGCGCAGGGCCTGACCTATGTGGACCCGTTCAAGCTCGACCTCGACGCCAGGTCGAAGGCCTTCGTGGAGCGCTTCTACGCCAAGCACAAGGCTTACCCGACGCACGGGCAGATCGGCGTGTATTCCGGTGTGCTGCACTACCTGAAGGCGGTTGAGGCGGCCAGGACGGTGGATGGCCCGGCGGTGGCGGAAAAGATGCGCGCCCTGGCCGTCAACGACGACTTCGTGCATGCCGGCAAGGTGCGCGTGGATGGCCGCATGGTGCATGACATGTACCTGGCGCAGGCCAAGACGCCGGCGGAGTCGAAAGGCCCGTGGGACCTGGTCAAGTACATCGGCACCATCCCCGGCGACTCGGCATTCCGCCCGCTGTCCGCCAGCGAATGCGCACTGGTGAAGAAGTGAGCCGCGATGCAGAACCAACCTGCCAAGACCCAAAAGCGGAGCACGCATGAGCCAGGCTGACGTCATCCTTGAAACCCGGGGGCTCACCAAGGCGTTCAAGGGCTTCACCGCCGTCAGCAAGGTCGACCTGCGCGTTCGGCGCGGCGCCATCCACGCCCTGATCGGGCCCAATGGCGCCGGCAAGACCACGTGCTTCAACCTGCTGACGAAGTTCCACTCGCCCTCCGCCGGGACCATCCTGTTCAACGGCGAGGACATCACGCGGGAGCGCCCCGCACAGATCGCCCGCAAGGGCGTGATCCGGTCCTTCCAGATCTCGGCGGTGTTCCCGCAGCTCACCGTGATGGAGAACGTGCGGGTGGCGCTGCAGCGCAAGCTCGGCACCGCCTATCACTTCTGGAAGAGCAAGCGCTCGCTGGACGAGCTCAACGACCGCGCGGTCGCGCTGCTCAAGGCCGTCGGCCTGGAAGGCTTTGCCGACCTGCCGGCCGCCGAGCTGGCCTATGGCCGCAAGCGTGCGCTGGAGATCGCAACCACGCTGGCCATGGACCCCGAGCTGATGCTGCTCGACGAGCCCACGCAAGGCATGGGGCACGAGGATGTGGAGGTGGTGACCGCCTTGATCAAGCAGGTTAGCGCGGGACGCACCGTGCTGATGGTGGAACACAACATGAGCGTGGTGTCGTCCATCGCCGAGCGCATCACCGTGCTCCAGCGCGGCGCCATCCTGGCGGAGGGGCCGTACGAGGAAATGACGCGCAACCCGCAAGTGATGGAAGCGTACATGGGCACGGCCGACGGCGCTCTGACGGAGGCCGCATGATGAGCCAACCCACGAACCAACCCACGAGCCAGCCCACCCCGGCCCTGCAGATCCAGGACCTGCACGCCTGGTATGGCGAATCCCACATCCTTCACGGCGTGGACCTGCGCGTCAACCCGGGCGAGGTCGTCACCGTGCTGGGCCGCAACGGCGCGGGCCGCACCACCACCATGCGCGCCATCATGGGGCTGGCCGGCGCCCGCAAGGGCTCGATCCGCGTCAACGGCACCGAGACCATCGGCATGAAGACACACCGCATCGCGCCGCTGGGCCTGGGCTATTGCCCCGAGGAGCGCGCGATCTTTTCCAGCCTGTCGTGCGAGGAAAACCTGATGCTGCCGCCGGTGTTCAAGCCTGACGTTGCAACGTCAGGCCGCGAGCCGATGCCGCTGGACGAGATCTACGCGATGTTCCCCAACCTGTGGGAACGCCGCAAGAGCCAGGGCACGCGCATGTCGGGCGGCGAGCAGCAGATGCTAGCCGTCGCCCGCATCCTGCGCACCCGCGCGAGCGTGCTGCTGCTCGATGAAATCTCCGAAGGCCTGGCCCCCGTCATCGTCCAGACCCTCGCCAGCATGATCACCACGCTCAAGAAACGCGGCTACACCATCGTCATGGTGGAGCAGAACTTCCGCTTCGCCGCGCCACTCGCTGATCGCTTCTACGTGATGGAGCACGGGCGCATGGTGGAGTGCTTCGACGCCAGCGCGCTCGCGCGCAAGATGCCCACGCTGAACGCCCTGCTTGGCGTGTAAGGAACCATCGTCATGGAATTTTTTGGCATACCCATGCCCGCCCTGCTGAGCCAGTTGCTGCTCGGACTCGTCAACGGCTCGTTCTACGCCATCCTGAGCCTTGGGCTGGCAGTCATCTTTGGCCTGCTCAATATCATCAACTTTGCCCATGGCGCCCTGTTCATGCTGGGCGCCGTGCTGGCCTGGATGGGCCTGGCCTACCTGGGGCTGAGCTATTGGCTGATGCTGATCCTCGCCCCGCTCGTCACCGGCGTGCTGGGCGTGGTGCTGGAGCGCACCATGCTGCGCCGGCTCTATCGCTTCGATCACCTCTATGGCCTGCTGCTGACGCTAGGCATCTGCCTGCTGATCGAAGGGCTGCTGCGCTCGGCGTATGGCGTCTCCGGCCTGTCCTACGCCACGCCCGAAGCGCTGACGGGCGCCACCAGCGTGGGCTTCATGGTGCTGCCCAACTACCGAGCCTGGGTGGTGGCGGCCTCCCTGGTGGTGTGCTTCGCCACCTGGTATGTGATCGAGAAGACGCGGCTTGGCGCCTACCTGCGCGCCGGCACGGAGAACCCGCGCATGGTGGAAGCATTCGGCATCAACGTGCCGTTGCTGGTGACGCTGACCTACGCCTTCGGCGTGGGGCTGGCCGCCTTTGCCGGCGTGCTGGCCGCGCCCGTGATGCAGATCTCGCCGCTGATGGGCCAGAACCTGATCATCACCGTGTTCGCCGTGGTGGTGATCGGCGGCATGGGCTCGATCCTTGGTTCCATCTTCACCGGGCTGGGCCTGGGCGTGTTCGAAGGCATGACCAAGGTGTTCTACCCGGAAGCCTCGGCAACCGTCGTCTTCGTGGCCATGGTGTGCGTGCTGATGGTGCGCCCCGCCGGCCTGTTCGGAAAGGAAAAATAATGACCTCTGACTCTCGCGCAAGACTGACCGGCGCCCTGCTGATGGCGGCCGTCGCGCTTGCACCCTTGCTCGGCGCCTACCCGGTGCTGGCGATGAAACTGATGTGCTTCGCCTTGTTTGCCTGCGCCTTCAACCTGCTGCTGGGCTTTACCGGGCTGCTGTCATTCGGCCATGCCGCGTTCTTTGGCGGCGCGGCCTACGCCTGCGGCTACGTGATGAAATCCCTGCACGCCACGCCGGAGCTCGGGCTGCTGGCCGGCACGGCGTTCGGCGCGCTGCTCGGCCTGGCCTTCGGCGCGCTGGCGATCCGGCGCCAGGGCATCTACTTTGCGATGGTGACGCTGGCGCTGGCGCAGATGTTCTACTTCTTCTGCCTGCAGGCTCCGGTGACGGGCGGCGAGGACGGCTTGCAGGCGGTGCCGCGCGGCAGCCTGTTCGGGCTGCTCTCGCTGGAAGGCGACCTGACGATGTACTACGTGGTGTCCATCGTGGCCGGCGCCGCACTGCTGCTGATCGCGCGGGTGGTGAACTCGCCCTTCGGCCAGGTGCTGCGGGCCATCAAGGAAAACGAGCCGCGCGCCATCTCGCTGGGCTATGACACGGACAGGTTCAAGCTGCTGGCCTTTGTGCTGTCGTCCGCGCTGGCGGGCCTGGCAGGCGCATTGAAGACGCTGGTGCTCGGCTTTGCCACGCTGACCGACGTGCACTGGGCCATGTCCGGATCCGTCATCCTGATGACGCTGGTGGGCGGCATGGGCACCTTGTCCGGGCCGATCCTGGGCGCGCTGGTGATCGTCGCGGTCGAGAACAAGCTCGGCGATGCCGGCAGCAGCCTGGCCGCGATGACGGGCGTGGACTGGTTCAATACGCTGGGCGAGTCGGTCAGCATGGTCACAGGCCTGATCTTCGTGGTCTGCGTGCTCACCTTTCGCCGCGGCATCATGGGCGAGGTGCAAGCCCTGCTGGAGCGCCGGGCCGCGCTGGCGCGCCCTGCCCCGGACAGCGCCGCCACGCCCCTGCACGGCCATTCCGCCACCTCGGCGACACTCAAGGGTTAACGCTGATTCAGTCGGCAATTTAAATCAGTACACTGATCATTAATACTCAGCATACTGATCAAAGGAGATGCATCATGGCTTGGACCAAGATCGCCACCACCGGCCAGCTTCAGGACGATGAAGTGATGCCGCTCACGCTTGGCGAAGCGCAGCTGGCCCTGTACCGCAGCGAAGGGGAGTACTTCGTCACCGACAACGTCTGCTCGCACCAGTACGCGCTGCTGTCCGACGGCTACCTGGAGGATGGCTGCATCGAATGCCCGTTGCACCAGGCGCGCTTCGATATCCGCACCGGCCAGGCCATGTGCGCGCCCGCCACCCAGGGCATCAAGGTCTACCCGGTCAAGATCGTGGACAGCGATGTCCTGGTCGATGTCATGGTCACCGCCTGAGCGCCGGCCATGTCACAGGACGCTCCCATCCTGATCATCGGCGCCGGCCAGGCTGGCGCCACGGCCGCAGCCGCGCTGCGCGCGCTGGGCCATGACGGCGGCATCGTCATGGTCGGCGGCGAGGCCCATGCGCCGTATGAGCGCCCGCCGCTGTCCAAGGCCGTGCTGGCGGACGAACAGCAAGACGAGCGCATCGGCGTGCACGCGCCGGGCTTCTATGCCGAGCAAGGCATCGACTTGCGCCTGGCCACCACCGTGGCCTCGCTCGATCCCGCCAGCGCCACGGCGCATTGCGCCGATGGCCAGGCGATTTCCTTCAGCCGCTGCCTGCTGGCTACCGGTGGGCGTGCCCGCGCCCTGCCCGCCCTGCCCGAGGGGCAGCCCCGGGTGCATTACCTGCGCTCGCTCGCCGATGCGCGCGGCTTGCGGGCTGCGCTGCGCCGTGAGCGCGCGGTGCTGGTGATCGGCGGCGGTTTCCTTGGACTGGAAACCGCATCCACCGCCCGCGCCATGGGGCTGGCGGTGACGGTGGTCGAAGCCGCGCCGCTGTTGCTGCAGCGCGCCGTGCCGAGCGTGTTCTCGGACTGGCTGGCGCAACGCGTGCGCGGCCTCGGCATCGACCTGCGCCTGGGCTGCGGGATCGCGTCGATCCCGCCGGCCGCGGACGAGGTTGCCGTCATGCTGGCCGACGGCACCGCGCTGCGCGCGCCGCTGGCGGTGGTGGCCATCGGGCTGCACCCCAATGTGGGCCTGGCGGAGGCCGCCGGGCTTGCGCTCCACCCGGGCAACGGCGGCATCCAGGTCGACGCGCACTGCCGCACCAGCGCGCCGGGTGTGTTTGCCGCCGGCGATTGCGCCAGCCAGTACCAGCCGTTGTTTGGCCAGGAGATGCGCCTGGAGTCGTGGCACAACGCCAATGAGCAGGCCCGCATCGCCGCGGCCGCCATGCTCGGCGTGCCGACAGCCCCTAGCGCCTTGCCCTGGTTCTGGACCGACCAGCTCGGCTGCAATATCCAGATGCTGGGCGCCATGGACCCCGCGCTGCGCTACACGCTGCGCGGCAGCATGGAAGCCCCCGGCGCCGACACGCCCCCCAGATTCCTGCTGCTTGGCATGGCCGGCGCACAACTGCGCCACGCCATCGCCGTCAACGCGGGCGGCGACCTGCGCCCGCTGCGCAACCTGATCGAACAAGGCACCGCCTGCGATATCGGCTTGCTGTGCGACACCGCCCTGCCCTTGAAGCAGGCGGCGCGCGAAGCCACCGCCGTGCGCGCGAGCGAAACCCAATCCTGAACGAGGAACGAAACATGTACCAGACCCATGCGGTCATCAACCGCACGCCGCGCGCCAAGGATGCCGAACTGGCCGCCTGCCAGTGGCCGGAGGACGCCCTGCATTTCATCCCGGACTGGGTGTACACCAGCAATGCCGTGTACGACCTGGAACTGGAGAAGATCTTCCGCGGCCGCTCATGGAATTTCGTCGCGCTCGAGGCCGAGATTCCCAACCCGGGCGACTTCAAGCGCTCTTACGTCGGGCCGACACCCGTGGTCGTGGCGCGCGCTGAAGACGGCA
This sequence comes from Cupriavidus sp. MPR-AND1C, assembly GCF_058809705.1. NCBI lineage: Bacteria > Pseudomonadati > Pseudomonadota > Betaproteobacteria > Burkholderiales > Burkholderiaceae > Cupriavidus > Cupriavidus sp. MPR-AND1C. The sequence continues at coordinate 46,479 of NZ_JBXASU010000014.1, forward strand.
GCGTCAATGTCTTCGAGAACCGCTGTGCACACCGCGGCGCGGAGTTCTGCCGGCATGGCCAGGGCAACGCCAAGGAGTTCGTCTGCCCGTATCACCAGTGGTCCTACGACCTGAAAGGCAACCTGCAGGGTGTGCCGTTCAAGCGCGGCGTGAATCGTGCCGGCGGCATGCCCAAGGACTTCCGCAATGAAGACCATGGCCTGGTGAAGCTGAACGTGGCCACGCGCAACGGAGTGATCTTCGCCTCCTACGCCAACGACATGGAACCGCTGGACGTGTATATGACGCCGGAAATCCTCAAGGATTTCGACGTGGTGTTCAACGGCAAGCCGCTCAAGATCCTCGGGTACTACAAGAACGAGTTGCCCTGCAACTGGAAGATGTACCACGAGAACCTGAAGGACCCGTACCACGCCACGCTGCTGCACTCCTTCCTGGTGGTGTTTGGCCTGCTGGTCGCCGGCAACGACTCCGCCATGATCGCGGACCCGGTGCACGGCCGCCACGGCACCATGGCCTCGGCCAAGAAGGAAGACAAGTACGCGGCGGTGAGCGACGAGAACAAGAAGGAGATGCGCTCCTACCACGAAGGCATGCGCCTGCAGGACGACCGCTTCCTGGAGTACATCAAGGAGTTCGATTCGCCGTGGTCCGTCACCATGCAGACCATCTGGCCGAACCTGATCGTGCAGCGCGAGATGAACACGCTGGGCGTGCGCCAGATCGTGCCCAACGGCCCGGACAGCATGCTGATGCAGTGGACCATGTTCGGCTATGAGGACGACACCGAGGAGATGACGCGCCACCGCCTGCGCCAGGGCAACCTGATGGGCCCGGCCGGCTTCCTTGGCCTGGAGGACAACGAGGCGATGAAGTTCGTGCAGGAGGGCGTGCGCCGCTCCAGCACCGAGCGCAATGTGCTGAAGCTCGATCCCGGACACGTGGGCACCGCCAACTCGCTGATCTCGGAGTCCGCGATCCGCGCCATGTACCAGTACTACCGCAGCGTGATGGGGTTCTGAGCCGCATGACACTGACAATCACCCCAACCATGACACCGATGGCCCATAGCCTCTTTCGCCCCTGCAAGCTGGCCCCCGCGCGCGCGCAAGCGCTGCGCATGGAGATCGACGCCTTCCACAGCGAATACTGCGCCGTGCTCGATGCCGGCATGGTGGAAACGTGGCCCGAGTTCTTTACCGAGGATTGCATCTACCGCGTCACCGCACGGGAGAACGTGGAACTCGGGCTGCCGGTGGGGCTGGTCTATGCCGAAGGCCGCGGCATGATGCACGACCGGGCGGTGGCGATTGCGCGCACCCAGATGTTCGCGCCGCGCTATATGCTGCACCTCGTCACCAATACGCGCGTCACCGATGAAAGCGAGTATGGCGAGATCCAGGCGCAGGCCAGCTTCCTGCTGCTGCAAACGCTGGTCGAGGGTCCCACCACCATCCACATGGCGGGCACGTATCACGACCGCTTCGCCCGCATCGAGGGCAAGCTGCTGCTGGCCGAGCGCCAGGTCGTGTACGACACCACCATCATCGCCAACGACCTGGTCTATCCGGTATGAGCAGGTGTAGTCCAGGCGCCGGCGCCATGCCGGCGCGCTGTCCCTACATGATGCGCAACACGGTGCGGCTATAGTCGTTGTTGGCCTCGACCAGCGTCGACAGCAAGTCCATGAACACCTTGCGCTGCGCCGGGCGCAGCGGTGCCAGCATGCGCTCCTGCGCACGCTCCATGTCCGCGCGCAGCGACGCCACCACGGTTTGCCCTTCCTTGGTCAGGTGCACGTGGCGCATGCGGCGGTCGGCCGGATTGTCCTTGCGCTCGACCAGGCCACGTTCTTCCAGCCGGCGCACCACGTCGGCGGTAGTGGTGCGGTCAAAACCAACTTCCTGCCCCAGCGCGGTCTGGTCCAGCCCCGGCAGCACGGACAATACCGTCAGGATGGCGTACTGCACCGGCGTGATGCTGGGAGACTTGCATTCCTCGAAAAACATGGCCACGTGGATCTGGTGCAGGCGACGCACCAGGAAGCCGGGCCGCGCCCAGAGCAGCTCCTTGGCCGGGTCCGCTTTGGACTGCACCGGATCCTCGATCGGAGCAGCGGAGCGCGTCGTTTGACGTTTTGCAGAGGACATTCAACTCACCAAACTTGTTAGCATGCTGACAAGTATAGACGACTGTCCCCACCCCGGTGCCGAAACGCACCGTTTCAGGTCCGCTCCGACGTTGCCCGCGCGGCCTGCCCGCTTTGCGCGATGCGCGCCCTGTCCCGATGCCGCGCCGCCGTCACGCAGTCCCGGTACAACTGCACGGTTTCGCGCCCGAGCGAGGCCAGCGAGAAGTTCACCTCCACCCAGCCGCGCCCGCGCCGCCCCATGCGGGCCGCGCGCCCGGGGTCCGCCGCCAGCTGGCACATGGCCTGCGCCAGGGCATGCGTGTCGCGCGGCGGAACCAGCACGCCGTGCGCACCGTCAAGAAAGGTCTCGGGGATCCCGTCCAGCGCGGTGGCAATCACTGGCTTGCTGCAGCTCAGCGCTTCCAGTATCACCAACCCCAGCGCCTCGCTGCCCACGGCCGGATGCACCAGCACATCGATCGCCTGCATCAGCGACGCCACATCATGCTCGAACGGCAGGAAGTGGATGTGCCCGGCCAGACCCAGCGCCTGCGCCTCGTGGCGCAACTGCGGGATCAGGTCGCCTTCGCCGACGCAAAGGAAATGCGCATGCGGATGCCGTGCCAGCACCTTCGCCGCAGCCTTGACGAAGTAGAATTGCCCCTTTCCGTCGGGCCGCTGCGCCCCGCCGATCATCGCGTAGACCCACGCGTGCTGCGGCAGCCCAAGGGCCTCGCGCACGCGATCGCCGCGCATGGCGATGCGGCGAAAGCGCTCGGTGTCGATCCCGCAGTAGATCCGCCGCAGCCGCAGGGCACGCTCCGGATCGACCCGGCGCAGCGACTCCTGCACCGCATCGGACACCGCGATCACGTTGGAGAACGCCGCCAGGTAGCGGCGCGTGCGCTCCTTGAGCTGGGTCATCAGGTGGCGCGTCACCACCACCGATGCGGTTCGCCCGGACAGCATCCAGGCCGCGATCGCTACCCAGTAATCGCGCCCGTGATGCGCGTGGATGACATCGATGCGCTGCTCGCGGATATAGCGTGACAGCGCCAGCGGCCAGACCGCTCGCCCGGCATCCAGCGCGAGCACCTGGATGCCGGGCATGGCCTGCGCCGCGTCGATCCAGCGGGCGCGCGCCGGCGCGGCCAGGCTCACCAGGCAATCCTGCATCCGCAGGGCCCGGCACAGCGACAGCGTGTGCGAATCGATGCCGCCGCCATCCAGCCGGGAGTTCAGCACCAGCACCCGCAGCTGGCCGGCGGACAGCGCGGCGACCCGGTCAGCATGCATCATGACACTACCTCCGCGCCGCGGCGATCTTCATAGGCAGTCGCCAGCTTCAGCAAGACATGCCCGGCATGCGAGGACCGCGCGACCAGCACGCGCGGCAGGCCGAACAGGTTGCCGCCGATCGCGGCGCGGCCGCGCTGCGTGGTCACCGCACTGTGGTAGCCGGCTTCCCGCACTAGGTCGGCGACGGGTTGATTGAATGCACCATAGGGATAGCAGAAGTGCCGGACCGGCACGCCGAGCGCATCTTGCAGCGCGAGCTTGCTGCCCGCGATCTGGTCGCGCGCGGCATCGCCATCCATCCTGGTCAGGTCCACATGGGTGCGCGTATGCGCGCCGACTTCCATGCCCGCACGGGTCCAGGTGCGCAGTTCCGGCACGGTCATCAGCGGCGTCTGCGGCACGCCAATGGCCGTGTCCCAGGCATTGGTCCTGCCCACCAGGCTGCTGACCGCATAGCAGGTAGCGCTGAACCCGCAACGCTGCAGCACTGGCAGCGCATGCTCCAGGTTGTTCCGGTAGCCGTCGTCCAGCGTGATGCCCACCACCTTGCCGGCCTTCTCGCCGCGCAGGTAGGGCAGCAGGTCGCGCAAGGCCAGGCCGCGATAGCCCATCAGCCGGAGCAGGCGCATCTGCCAGGAGAAATCGCGCGCGGCCACCACAAGGCTGCGCATCGGTGTGCCGCGCGGCGGCGGCCCATCGATCTGGTGGTACATCAGGATGGGGATTCGCGGTGTCATGTCTTCCCTCGGCGAACAGGAGCAAAGCAGAACGGAGTTACGCAGCCGGTGCGGCTAGAAGCGGTACTTGAGCGCAGCCAGGCCAACGAACGACTGTTTCGACTGCACGATCGGGCTGTTGGCGCTGTCACCCAGCAAGCGGGTCACGGCCACCGTGCTGTTTACCGACCAGGAGGGCGATATCTCGTATTCCCAGGACACGGCCACGCTGGCGCGGTCGAATCCCGCCTTGGTGGTGTAGGGGCGGAACTGGCTGTTCGCGGCTTGCGCATCGGTCACGCCGTAGAAGGACTGGGTGTATTTGCGCGAGCCGAAATGCAGGCTGGGGCTGACACTGACGAGGTGCTTGCCGGCCTTGTACACCGGCACGGACAGGTCGATATGGCCGCTCAGGCCACGGTCGCGGTTGGTCATCGGCGCGTCGAGCGTCACGCTGAGCACGGCTGCGCCGTACACCGGCATGCCGACCTGCAACGCCCCCACCAGGGAACCCGGGATCCGCCCCATGCCTTTCAGGTGATCGGAGCCCGGCAGGTCGAAGCGTTTGCTGTCGGTGCGGCCCAGGTCGTAGTCGAGGCCAAACGACGCGAACATGCCGTTGGAGAACGTGTGGCCGTAGCCAGCGCCGCCGCGCAGCGGACTGATGAAGAACCCATTGCCGAACTCCGCGCTGAACAGCGGGCCGCCGATCAGCCGGTACTCGTTGCTGCCCTCATAGCGCGGCGCGGCGCCCAGGCCCAGTCCGACCGTGTAGACATTGTCGGCATACGCGCTGGCACAGCCAAGGCCGCTGGCCAAAAAAGCGCCGGCCCACATTGATCTCTCCAATCTTCTTCTCAACATGCGATTCACCTGAGCCCCCATGGATCAAACCCCAGAGTCTAGGGACAGGGCCTAGCGGTGTCTGTTGGAAAGTGACGCGAAACTGTGCGTAATTGTGCGCAATTGTCTTGAGTTGATTTTCGCGGCTCCAGGGCAATCGTTGGCCTCCAGAATCGATTCGCATTGGCCGGGCAAGACCAATGCGATCCACCCGGCGAGATCCGTCCGCCCGCCGCCAAAGCGCGCCCGGATCTTCGAGCCACCGCCCCGCGCGCGCCGCCAACACAGGCGCGAAGACAAAGCCGCACATATCGCCACACTTTCATACAAGCGGGGATAGATTGCCCACAGATGCGGCAGGCCTGTCCGTTCACAATCTCCTCATGCATCGCCACAGCCTTTGATTTCAAGAATAAGCCTCTACGCCTGTTCCCCAAGACATCCGCCGCAGATTGCCTCCTGACCTTGATCCTTTTTCCGTAGATCCCCGCAACGCTAATGGCTCATCCCCCAAACCGCCGCAGGCACGGCCTGATCATCGCCGTGCTCACCCTGTCCGCCATCATTGCGTTGGCGGCCTGGCGCCTGACACCCGGCAAGCACCCCGAGTACATCACCGCCACCGTCACCCGCGGCGACCTCGAAGTCACCGTGCTGGCCAATGGCGTATTGCAGCCCATCCGCCAGGTTGAAGTCGGCGCGCAGGTCAATGGCCAGCTCAAATCGCTGAAGGTGAAGCTCGGCGACAAGGTCAAGCAGGGCCAGTTGCTGGCCCAGATCGACCCGGTGCTGCTGGAGAATGCGCTGCGCCAGGCAAATGCCGCCGTGGCCAGCGGCAAGGCCCAGCGTGACGCCAAGCGCTCGCGCCTGCGCCAGGCCCGCCTGAACTGGCAACGCCAGCGCGAGCTGCAGTCGCAGGAGGCGGCCTCGCGCCAGGACCTTGAAATCGCCGAAGCCGACCTGCGCTCGCTGGAGGCAGAGCTGCTCGCCCTGGACGCCGATATCGCGCAGCTCAGCATCAAGGCAGAGTCCGCCCGCATCGACCTTGGCTACACCCGCATCGTCGCGCCGATGGACGGCGAGGTGGTGGCGCTCACCACGCTCGAGGGCCAGACCGTGGTGGCGTCCTACCAGGTACCGACCATCCTCAAGCTGGCCAACCTGGATGCCATGACCGTCAAGGCGCAGGTGTCGGAGGCCGATGTGATCCGCATTGCCGACCGGCAGGCGGTCTACTTCACCATCATGGGCGAGCCGGACCGGCGCTACCACGCATCGCTGCAGGCCATTCAACCGTCGCCGGAGAAAATCAACAACGCCGTGTTCTTCAATGCGTTGTTCGACGTGCCCAATCCGGGCCGCAGGCTGCGCATCGATATGACGGCGCAGGTCGCCATCATGCTGGGCGAAGCCAGGAACACGCTGCTGGTGCCCCTGGCCGCGCTGGGGCCGCGCGGCCGGGACGGCAGCATGGAAGTCCGCGTGCTGCGCCCGGACCAGCGCGTGGAGACGGTGCAGGTGCGCACCGGCCTGAGCAACAACGCGCACGCGCAAGTGCTCAGCGGCCTGACGCAAGGCGACCGCGTCATCACCGGCGATGCCGGCGTCGTCAACGCGGAGACCAGGCCATGACGCAAGCCCCGCTCTTGCTGCTGCAGCATGTGGAACGCACGTTCCGCGCCGGCAACCAGGACATCCCCGTGCTGCGCCAGGTCAGCCTGGCCATCTGCGCGGGCGAGATGGTCGCCATCGTCGGCGCGTCCGGCTCCGGCAAGTCCACGCTGATGAACATCCTGGGCTGCCTGGACCAGGCCAACGCCGGGCGCTACCTGGTGGCAGGCCAGGACGTGGCGGCCCTGGACGATGACGCACTGGCCCGCCTGCGCCGCGAGCGCTTCGGCTTTATCTTCCAGCGCTACCATCTGCTGGCCCAGCTTTGCGCCGCGGACAACGTGGAAATGCCGGCCATCTACGCCGCCACCGACCGCGCCGCGCGCCGTGCCCGCGCGCTGCAACTGCTGGAGCGGCTGGGCCTTGGCGAGCGCGCCGGGCACCGCCCATCCCAGCTCTCCGGCGGCCAGCAGCAGCGCGTGAGCATTGCCCGCGCGCTGATCAACGGCGGCCAGGTGATCCTGGCGGACGAGCCCACGGGCGCGCTCGACAGCCATAGCGGCAAGGAAGTCCTGGCCATCCTGCGCGAGCTGCATGCGCTCGGCCACACGGTGATCATCGTCACCCACGACATGGGACTGGCGCGCAACGCCGAGCGCATCATCGAGATCGCCGACGGCCGTATCGTGGCCGACCGCGCCAACCGGCCGCCGCAGGCCGAGGATGAGCCGGGCAGCGGCCTCGTGCAAGCCAAGCCGGCCACTCAGGCCCCGGGGGCCGGCGGCAACGCCGAGGCCCCGCTGCGGCGTGCACGCGCCTGGCAGGGCTTCACCGAGGCCTTTTCCATGGCCTGGGGCGCCTTGATGGCGCATCGCATGCGCACCGCGCTGACCATGCTGGGCATCATCATCGGCATCGCCTCCGTGGTGTCGATCGTGGCCATCGGCGAAGGCGCCAAGCGCTATGTGATGGCCGATATCCGCGCCATCGGCGCCAACACGCTCGAGATCTTCCCCGGCAAGGATTTTGGCGACGACCGCGCCGCCGGCATCCGCACCCTGGTGGCCGCCGATATCGAGGCCCTGCACGCGCTGCCGTATGTGGACAGCGCCACCGCGATCACCAGCAAGGTCCAGCGGCTGAGGTACCGCAGCGTCGACGTCAACGCCACCGTGCATGGCGTGGGCGCCAGCTTCTTCCGCGTGCGTGGCCTGGGCCTGACGCAGGGCGCGGCCTTCCTGCCGGACGAGCTGCGCAGGCACGCGCAAGTGGCCGTGATCGACGAAAAGACCCGCCGCAAGCTGTTCGGCAATGCGTTGAGCGCGCTGGGCCAGGTCATCCTGGTGGGCAACCTGCCTTGCGTGGTGATCGGCGTGGCGCGCGAGAAGAAGACCATGTTCGACGACAACGGCAGCAGCCTCAATATCTGGCTGCCCTACACCACCGCGGGCAGCCGCATCTTCGGCCAGTCGCATTTCGACGAGCTGTCCGTGCGCATCCGCGACGGCCAGCCCAGCGCGGCGGCCCAGCAAGCCATCGAGCGCCTGCTGACGCTGCGCCACGGCAAGAAGGACTTCTTTACCTACAACATGGACAGCATCGTCAAGACCATGGAACGCACCGGGCAAGCGCTCACGCTGTTCTTGTCGGCGGTCGCCGTGATCTCGCTGCTGGTCGGCGGCATCGGCGTGATGAACATCATGCTGGTCTCGGTGACCGAGCGCACCCGCGAGATCGGCATCCGCATGGCCGTGGGCGCCCGGCAGCGCGACGTGCTGATGCAATTCCTGACCGAAGCCGTACTGGTATGCCTGCTGGGCGGGGTGATCGGCACCGCCGTGGCCTACCTGGTCGGGCTGGCGCTGGCGCTGCTGATCCCGCAATGGCAGATGGTGTTCTCCGCGGGCGCGGTTGCCGGCGCCTTCCTGTGTTCGACACTGATCGGCGCGGTGTTCGGCTATATGCCGGCGCGCAACGCCGCGCGCCTGCAACCGATCGAGGCGCTTGGCCATGAATAGGCGCAGTCCGCATTCGCCACGGCGACCAGTGCGCCTGCTCGTCGCGCTGCCGGTGATTGCCGTTGCCCTGAGTGCTTGCAGCGGACTGCGCACGCCGGAGGTGGATCCCGCGCTGGACGTGCCGCAGCACTGGCAACATGCGCCCCGGCAGGACACGGCCGGGCAGCCGGGCACGGCGCTGGCGCCGCACGCCTGGTGGGAGGCATTTGGCGATCCACAGCTGAGCGCGCTGGTCGCGTCCGCGCTGGCAACCAACAACGATCTCGCCATTGCCGCGCTGCGCTTCGAGCGCGCCCGGTTGCGCGCGGGGCTGGCCGCCACCAACCGCGCGCCCGAACTGAGCGCGCAGGCCAGGGGCACGCGCCAATGGAGCCTGGATGGCCCCGGGCGGCGCGACGAAGGGGGGATCAATGCGACAGTGAACTATGAGATCGACCTGTGGGGGCGGCTGGCCAGCCTGCGCGGCGCGGCGGACTGGGAAGCGCGCGCGAGCGCGGCCGACCTGGAAGCCGCCACCATCGCCCTGGCGGCCACCGCGGCCACGCTGTACTGGCGCGCCGGGCTGTTGAACGAACTGATCGACATCTCCGGCCAAAGCCTGGTGGACGCACGGCGCACGCTTGGCCTGGTGGCCGCGCGCTACCGCGCCGGCGCGGTGTCCGGCCTGGACCTGGCGCAAGCCGAGCAGCAACTGGCCGCCCTGCTGGCCGAGCGTACCGTGCTGGACCAGCAGCGCAGCGAAAACCGCCAGGCCCTGGCCATCCTGTTCAACCGTCCGCCCGGGCACGGCGTGGCCGAGCCGCAGGCCTTGCCCGTCGAAGCGCTACCGCGCATCGACGCCGGCATTCCCGCCGCGGTTGTCGGTCGTCGGCCCGACGTGCGGCAGGCCGAATGGCGCCTGCGCGCCGCCCTGGCAAACGCCGACGCGACCCGCGCCAGCTTCTACCCCAAGCTGACGCTGACCGGCATCGTCGGCACCGGCAGCGCGGCGCTGGCTTCGCTGCTGCGCGACCCCACCGCCCTGCTCGGCGCCGGGCTGAGCCTGCCCTTCCTGCAATGGAACACCACGCAGCTGACGATACAGGTGTCGCAGAACGAGTACCGGGAAACGGTGGTGCAATACCGGCAGTCGCTGTACACGGCCTTTGCCGAAGTGGAAAACGCGCTGTCCGATCATGCGGGGCTGGGCGTGCGCGCGGATCGGCTGGGGGAATCGCTGGAGTCCGCGAGCCGGGCGGAGCGGCTTGGCGCGGCGCGCTACCGCGCCGGCGCCACCGCGCTGCAGCCCTGGCTCGATGCCAAGGAGACGTTGCGCCAGGCAGCGGTGGCGGCGGCGCGCAACCGGTTCGACCGGCTGGTGAACATCACGACCTTGTACAAGGCGTTGGGAGGGCCGGCGGTGGAGAGCGGAGCTTAAGGTTGGACTTAAGGCTTGGAGTTAAGGGTCCGGGCTACTCCAGCGCGGCGCCCTTGCGCTCCGGAATCAGAAACAGCGTAGCCAGGATATCCAGCACATAGATCGACGCCAGCACGGCAATCGCGGTGCCAAACGAATAGCTGGCGGCCAGCGCGCCGACCGCCAGCGGGCCAAAGCCGCCCACGCCACGGCCGATATTGAACAGCACGTTCTGCGCGGTGGCGCGGGCCTGCGTGGGATACAGCTCCGAGATCAGCGCCCCATAGCCGCCGATCATGCCGTTGACGAACAGGCCCATCACCGCGCCGCCGAACAGCAGCGCATAGGGCGTCGACAGCTGGGAGTAGACAAAGACCATCACCACCGCCCCGGCCTGGTAGATCAGGAAGGTGGGCCGGCGGCCGACGCGGTCCGCGAGCTGGCCGAACACCCAGATCCCGAAGGCCATGCCGACGATGGTCACCGAGGTCCACAGCGCGGACTTGGTCAGCGAGTAATTGAACTGCTTGGCCAGGTAGGTCGGCATCCAGATCATCAGGCCGTAGTAGCCGAAGTTCTGCACCGAGCACAGCACCACCACGCCCAGGCTGGCACGCGCGGTCGCGGCATCCGCCACCAGCATCTTGAGCGGGTTGCCCTTGCGCGCCACCTTGCTGCTGGCAACGAACACCTCCGGCTCGCCGATAAAGCGGCGCACCACGAACGACGCCACCGCCGGCAGCACGCCGATGGCAAACATGCCGCGCCAGCCGATATAAGGCAGCAGCACCGGCGTCAGCAGCGCCGCGGCAAGCACGCCCGCCTGCCAGCCAAGGCCCACATAGGAGGAAACGCGGGCACGCTGGCCGGGCCGGCAGGCCTCGGTGGCCAGCGCCATGCCGATGCCGAACTCGCCGCCAAGGCCAAAGCCGGCGATGGTCCGGTAGGCCAGCAGATCCCAGTAGCCTTGCGCCAGCGCGCACAGCCCGGTAAAGACGGCAAACAGCAGGATGGTCCAGGTCAGCACCTTCACCCGGCCCACGTAGTCGCTCAGGATGCCGAAGAAGATGCCGCCGGCCACCGCGCCCACCAGCGTCCAGGTGACCAGCGAGCCCGCCTGGGTGCTGGTCAGCCCGAGGCCGGCAGACACCGCGCTCAGGATAAAGCCGAGGATAAGCAGGTCGAAGCCGTCCAGCGCGTAGCCGACCGCCGAGGCGATCACGGCCTTGCGGGCGTAAGCGCCCTGCTCCTGTTCCGTGAGGCCTTGCCGGCCGTGCGGTGGATTTGCTGCCGCGGCCGGCTCCAGCCCGGTCACCGCAGCGGCGTTGGCATTGGCGTTGCCTTGTGTCATGTCGATTCCCGTGCGCCACGAGCGAAAAATTTTGCGAGATTCTACTCTCGCGGCTGGCCGGCTGGCCCGGAAGGGGGGAAAGGGGAAAAAGGGGGCGGAAGAAGAAAAACGAATGACGCACGGATTGCGTTCGGCGGGGGAGCCACGAACGGACAGCCAGCAAGCCGACGCGCGTATCCGGGCCCCGACTTCCCGCTGGCCCATCCGCGCGCACCATCTTTATTCGCGCAGTTCTTTGTACAATCTCCCCAACCGATAAAGAGTGAATGCCGGCCGCGGCCCGGTGCCGATGTCTCACGAGATCCTGCGGACACTCACTGTTCTCCGGCGTTGAACCCAAGTAGCGAATCCAGGATCGGAAGTGGCACCCATGATTGCGTCCAGCGAGAGCACCAGGCTGCGCCGGAGATCAAGCCATGACGAGACAGTCTCAAGACATTGCACGCACGGAACGGGAAAAATGCTAACCAGAATGTATGCGAGCCTTTGTTTCTATGGCGATCAATTCGATCCCGAGGCGCTTGCCGACACCCTAGGGCTCAGCACCTATGACTATTCTCGGAAAGGGGAACTCCGAGCGCTGGGCGTCGTTCCTCACTCGGTCCTGAAAATGACTTCCCGCGACGAGATCGAGGGATTTTCAGCGGATGAGCACATCATGTCGCCGATAGAGAAGATCTCCCCCATGTATCAGCACATCCGTGTGGCGCTCGGCAGCGATGGCTACATTCTGTGCTTTCTGTTCTGCGAGGGGGATATCGAAAACGTCGGCGTCCACGTCTCGCCGCAAACGCTCCGCCAATTGGCTGCGATCGACGCGGCGCTTTCCATCGACACCTGGGCGCCTGCGGCGACCCTAGGCCCCGAAGACGGCGACGAGGATGCGCCACATCACCTGCGCCATTGAATGGTCGCCGATGACGCCCCGCGTCAAGGCCCTTTACCCGCCGTTCGATATTGGCTGGGGGTAACGCCCGCCGCATCAGCGACGCCGCCGCCATGGCGGAGTGCATGCCCGACGACCCGCACAAGCGCTTCGCGATCTGGGTCGTGATCGAAGAAGCGCAGGCCGGCCTGTGGACGTGCGGCGGCGTCGACATGTCATCGCAGGTGCTGCCCTGCCTCGCGACGGTCCATGTGCCCGCTGGCGTGCTGGATGCGCCGGCCAGGGCGTTGTACGTGCGGTTGATGCACGATGCCTTCCAGCAGGCACAGCCAGCCGGCGACCAGCGGCGGCTGGCCACCTCGGTGAAGCTCCACGATGTGCCGGACGGCACCTGGGGGGTCAATGGGGATGTATGGCAGTTGCCTCGCTTCGCGAAGGTGGCCGGCTACGGGCACCTGCAGCATCTGGCCGATGCGGCCTGACCATCCAGCGCACGGGAGACGACGCCATGGTGAAACGCAGCATGAAGGAAGAAGACCGCCTTGACGATTTCACGCACCGCACGATCACGCTCGACGGCGTGGCCAAGGTGGTCCACGTGGCCGGCACAGGGCCAGCCGTGATCGTCATGACGGAGATGCCGGGCATCAGCCCGCACGTCGCACGCTTTGCCCGGTGGGTACGCGATGCGGGCTTGACGGTCTACATGCCGTCGCTCTTCGGCCGCGACGGCGCCGTGCCGGACGCCGAGGCAGGTGCTGCGGTCTTTCGCCGCGCCTGCGTTAGCGCGGAGTTTCGCGCATTTGCTGCCAATCAATCGAGCCCGGTGACACAGTGGCTGAGGGCGCTGGCAAAGCAGGCGCACCAGGAGTGCGGCGGCCCCGGCGTCGGCGCCATCGGCATGTGTTTCACCGGCAACTTCGCACTGTCGATGATGCTGGAGCCGGCGATGCTCGCGCCGGTGATCTGCCAGCCTTCGTTGCCGTTGGAGGATCCGGGCGGCATCGAAATGGCGCCCCGGGAGCTCGCCGCGGTACGCGAGCGGCTCGAGCGGGAGGATCTCACGGTGCTGGCGTATCGATTTGAAGGCGATCGGTTTTGCAGGGCAGAACGCTTTGCCGCCTATGCCGAGGCCCTTGGCGAGCGGTTCGTGGGACGCGCGCTGCCAGACAGTGCCGCCAACCCCGATGCCCCTGCCTTCTTTGCCCAGCACGTGCCTTGCCCGCACAGCGTCGTCACCGTCCACCTGATTGACGAAGCTGGCGAACCGACAGTGGCCGCGCGCGACGAAATCCTGTCCTTCTTTGTGCAGCGCCTTGGCGAGGCGCGCCGAAGCCCCAACCTCAAGCCGGCAACCCCTTAGCCCGCGATAGGGCATCGACACGCTTCAACGGTCGCCCGGAAATCAACGCCTGGCTCTCGCTGCCGCAAGCGCAAGAAACGCTGGGGCGGCGCACTGTGGTCGCCGTCCTATTTCGCCGAACGCTGTGGATGTGGTCGATATGACGGAGCGCGAATCGGTCGCAGCGTTCTTCGCCAGGATCGCCCGCCTCGATTACCTGTTCGCACCCGGCGCCGCCTACCAGGTCGCGTCCATCCACAGCGATGGCCACGATGCGGTGGAAAGCCCATTTCGCAGCTAGTTCCGGGGCCAGTACCACGCCGTGCACGAAGCCGCGCCCAAGATCGCCTCGGCCGATGACCAGATCCACCTTGTTCGTCGATGGCGGCTACGTGCTGCCCTGAGCACCGTCGTCTTCGCTGGAATTGGCATACCATGCCGGAGTCCGCCGCGGGCCCACCGCCCGGCATCGACGGCAGCGACGCATTCAAGGAGAGGCAAGATGGACTATGTAAGGTTTGGCGCGACGGGACTGAAAGTCTCCCGGCTGTGCCTGGGCTGCATGACCTACGGCGTGCCCGAGCGCGGCAACCACCCCTGGACGCTTGGCGAGCAAGCCAGCCGCCCGCTGATCCGGCAGGCGATCGAGGCCGGCATCAACTTCTTCGATACCGCCAACGTCTATTCCGACGGCACCTCCGAGGAAATCGTCGGCCGCGCGCTGAAAGACTTCGCCAGCCGCGACGACGTGGTGATCGCCACCAAGGTCCACGGCCGCATGCGCCCCGGCCCGAACGGGGCCGGCCTGTCGCGCCGCGCCATCCTGGCCGAGATCGACAACAGCCTGCGCCGCCTGGGCACCGACTACGTCGACCTGTACCAGATCCACCGCTGGGATCCGCATACGCCCATCGAGGAAACCCTCGAAGCGCTGCACGATGTGGTCAAGGCGGGCAAGGCGCGCTATATCGGCGCGTCCTCGATGTATGCCTGGCAGTTTTCGAAGGCCATCTACACCTCGCGCCTGCACGGCTGGACGCAGTTCGCCAGCATGCAGGACCATGTGAACCTGCTGAACCGCGAAGAGGAGCGCGAGATGCTGCCGCTGTGCGCCGCCGAGGGCATCGCGGTGATGCCGTGGAGCCCGCTGGCGCGCGGCCGCCTGACCCGGCCGTGGCATGCCGGCAGCGCCCGCGAGGAGAGCGACACGTTTGGCAAGACGCTGTACCGCGATACCGAGGCGTCGGACCGTGTGGTGGTGGAACAGGTGCACGCCATTGCGCAGGCGCGCGGCGTACCGCCTGCCCAGGTGGCGCTGGCGTGGTTGTCGCAGAAGCGGGAGATCACCTCGCCGATCATTGGGGCATCCAAGCCCCACCATATCGAGGATGCCGTGGCAGCGCTCTCGCTCGGCCTCACCGCCGAGGAAATCGCCGCGCTGGAGGCGCCCTACGTGCCACACGCGCCGGTGGGCTTTTGAGGCAGCAACGGCAACGACGGCGCCGCTGAACTACCGGCTGCCGGTCACTTGCCCGTGGGCTGCAGCGCAGCCGCGCCCGCCTCACGCGTGATCAGGCGCAGCCCGCTGGCGATACTGGCCACGCCCGCGAAGCCCGCGCCGATCGCCAGCGCCAGGGTGGGGCCGTAGCGGCCCGCAACGCCGAAGCTAAGCGCGACCAGCGCCGCACCGGTTGCCTGGCCGAGCAGGCGCGCGGTGGCAATCACGCCACTGGCGCCGCCGGCGCGCTCGCGCGGCGCGCTCGACATCAGCGCCTTGAGGTTGGGCGACTGGAAGAAGCCGAATCCCGCGCCGCAAATCGCCATGCGGATGCCGATATCCAGGGCGCTGGGATGCGCCGGCAGCAGCGCCAGCGACGCCATGCCCATGCACATCACCGCCAGCCCCACGCCGCCGAGCAAACCGGGCGCATAGCGGTCGGACAGCCGCCCGGCCAGCGGCGCCATCAGCGCCACCACCGCCGACCACGGCGTCATCAGGAAACCCGTCTCGATCGGGCTGCGCCCCAGCACGCTCTCGAAGTAGAACGGCAGCGACACGAAGGCCAGCCCCTGCGCGGCGAACGAGCAGATCGCGGTCATGGTCGATAGCGCGAACATGGGCCGCTTGAGCAAATCGACGGGCAGCATCGGCGCGGGATGGCCGCGCTCGCGGCGCAGCATCAGCACGAACGCCACCAGGAACAAGGCCAGCGCCGCCAGCGACTGCCCCAGCGGCGCGCGTTGCGCGCCCTCGCCCAGCGCGAAGATCAGCGAGGCGAACATCACCACGTTGAGCCCCGCGGCGACGCGGTCAAAGCGGTGCGCGCCGCGCATCGTCCGGGGCAGCGCGGGCCAGGCGATGTAGAGCGCCAGCAAGCCGATCGGCAGGTTCACGGCAAACAGCCACGGCCACGGCCCCAGCGACAGGATGATCGAGGCCACCGTGGGCCCCACCGCAAACGACACGCCAACCACCAGCGCATTGAGCCCGACGCCACGCCCGAGCCGGTGCGGTGGAAAGATCGCGCTGATCAGCGCCGCGTTCACGCTCATGATGGCGCTGGCGCCCACGCCCTGCAGCAACCGGGCTGCAACCAGCGTGGGCAGCGACCAGGAAAGCGCGCAGACTACCGATGCGGCGATGAACAGCATCAGGCCGCCGAGATACACGCGCCGGTGCCCGACGATGCCGCCCAGCGCCGCGAACGGCAGCAGCGTGGCCACCATGGCGAGCTGGTAGGCGTTGATGACCCAGACCGATGCCGCCGGGGTGGCATGCAGCGAGGCCGCGATGTTGGGAAGTGCGGTGTTGGCGATTGCCGTATCGAGCGTAGCGAGTGAGACCGCCACCAGGATGGCAGCCATGCCGCGGCGCTCCAGCGGCGTCATGGGCGCGTCCGCCACGCGAGGGGGGAGATTGGATTCTGCTGTGTTCGACACTGTCTTTGCCAGTTACCGCCGCGCCCGGGAAGCCGCGCGATGCGCCGGCGCCCTGCCCGATTGTTTGATACATGCGCCATGGCTCACCCTCCCGATGCGAGAGAGGGCATGGCAAGCCGACACAATACGGGATAACGCGAATATCTGCAGGCGACGGCGTCGCCGGCGGATAGGCAACTGACCAGGATGATGGCTAAGGCGGCGCCTGGCGACGCGCCTGCGCTATGCCGCCGACCACACCGCCAGCTCGTAGCCGTCCGGGTCGCGGAAGTGGAAACGCCGCCCGCCCGGGAACGAGAAGACCGCCCGGACCACGGTGCCGCCGGCAGCTTCCACACCCCGCTGCGCCAGCGCCAGATCATCCGCGTACAGGATCACGAGCGGCCCGCCGGGGCGAACCGCTTCGCCGGTGGTGAAGCCACCGGTCAGCCGGCCATCGCTGAACTCGCAGTAGGCGGGGCCGTAGTCGGTAAAGGTCCAGCCGAAGGCTGCGCCATAGAACGCCTTGCTGCGCGCGATGTCGCTGACATTGAACTCGATGTTGTCGATCTGCCGGTCCTGGCCTCTGGTGCCCATGGCGAACTCCCTGGTGATGGATAAGGAACACCATTTTCACCCGGATGCCGCGGCAAGGCTTGAACAAAACGGCCAATCAAGCCTTTGGCGCGCGCAACTGGCGCAGCAGGGCCGACGCCGTCATGCCGCACAGCGACTGGATCTCCCGGCTCAGGTGGGCCTGGTCGGCGTAGCCCGCATCCGCCGCGAGCGCGGCCAACCCAAAATCAGACCTGTCCGCCCTGCCTGCGCCGTTGCCTGCCCGCTGCGTCGAGTCCCGCGCCAGCGACAACGCACGCTGGAACCGCAGGATCCGCTCCAGTGTCTTCGCGCCATAGCCGAAATGCTCGACGCTGCGGCGCCGCAGCGTGCGCTCGCCAAGGCCCAGCCGGCGCAGGAGCAGGGGAATCGTCTCGCCCGCCATGCCGGCATTGGCCTGCACCAGCGCGAAAATGGCTGCCGCCTCGCGGCTCGGGGCGTCGACGCTCAACGCCATCTGTGCCAACTGGCTCTGGAATACGTCCACCTCGCGCCCTGTAGCCGCGGCCTCCTCCATCCTCCCGGCAAATTCCCGCCCACGCGCGCCCCACAGCTCGGCCAGCTCGACCTGCCTCCCGACAATCTCCGACATGGGCAGGCCCAGCCAGGGCAGCGCCGCGCCCGGTTGAAAGCGCGCACCCAGCACCGCCGCGCCGGGCGCCAGGTCCGGCCGGGCTGCGGTGATGTCAGGCCCGACCACCAGCAGCCGGCCCGCGCGCCAGAGCACATCCACGCAGCCGTCCGGCACGACGGCGATCGCACCGGCGTGGTCAGCTGGCAAGACGCTGGTCCACACGCACTGAAAGTGCGGCTGGAGCTCAGCCCAGGGCCGGGCTTCGCAGTAGCGCCCCACCGTGCCTGCCAGCGCGGGAACGTCCGGTGAAGATCGCGAATCCGGCTGTAGCATTACTCTATGGGCCCCCGCGGACATTGATGGTGATGGATTGCAATTCAGGCATGGTGCCGGGATTGGCATCGCCAGATCCCCCCAAGGAGAGACGCATGAAAATTGGCTTGGTTTCGGACCTGCATCTTTCGGTCTATCCGATGGACTTTCCGAATCCCGATGTCGACGTGATGATACTGGCTGGCGACATCTGGCGCCCCCGGGAAGCCATGGCATGGGCCGCGGCCGCCACCCTGCCCACCCTGTACGTGGCTGGCAACCACGAGTTCTACGGCAGCGACCTGGCCACCAGCATGGACGCCCTGCGCGCCGGCGCGGCCGGCACGCAGGTACAGGTGCTGGAGCGCTCGGAATGGCATTACCGTGGCGTGCGCTTTCTCGGCTGCACGCTGTGGTCCGACTACCGCTTGTTCGCCTCCCCGCAGCAGCGCGAGGATGGCCTGCGCGACGCCCAGTCACTGATGCGCGACTTCTCCCGCATCCGCGTTGCGCCGGATTTCGACGAGCGCTTCACGCCTGCCACGTCGCAGGCGCTGTTCAGGGACTCGGTAGCCTGGCTGGCGCAGCGGTTCCAGGCGCCCCACGACGGCCAGACCGTGGTCATCACGCACTTCGCGCCGTCACCGCTGAGCATCAGCCCCAAGTTCGCCGGCTCGCACCTCAACGCCAGCTTCGTCTCCGACCTGCGCCAGGAAATCGCGGCATGGCAGCCTGCGCTCTGGGTGCACGGACACACCCATGACAGCTTCGACTATCGCCTGGGCGCCACCCGCGTGGTGTGCAACCCGCGCGGCTACGCACGGGAAGGCAAGCTCGAAAACCCGGGTTTCAATCCGGGCCTTGTCATCGAACTGTAAAACAACGCCGGCCCGCAGCCGCACCGAAGTTCACGGCGCGAACGCCGGCGTGATGCGCACCGGACAAGCCGCTCGGGATTTTCCCTTGGTTTGCGCCGCGTAATGCACTATCAGACCCGTTGACCCGCAGGGACACTTCGCCATGGCAGAGGTTGTCTGCTAATGTCTGCTCCGCAGGAAATCAAGGCAGGCGACGCCCGCCGCATCCCCTGCGCCGCCCGGGCCGGCCAAGCACCGGCCCCTGGTCTGGCGGCAAGCCCGAAAGACAGGAGATAAAGCAATGCAGCCTAAGGCTCTCGAACCGACGGAATCCGTACTTCTTGCCTTGATGGACAGCGTGCGCGAATGGCAGCGCGTGCTGGACCAGACTCTGTGCGATGCTGGACTCGACTATCCGAAATGGATCTTGCTGCGCGCTATCCGCCAGGAAGAGTTCGTTCGCCATGAGCCTTACCTGGGCCAGTTGCTGATATCCGCGGCGCACTCGGAAAGCCTGCTGGACGCCTTGCATGCCGACGGCTGGATCGCATACGATCCCGCCGGCCGGCCGTTGATTCCCGCGTGGGCCGAGCCTAAGGTGGACCGCGTCTGGAAAGGGTTGAAGGCGCTCCACTCCGTCTCCGTGGCCCCCTTCAGCACAGAGGAACGCCACGCGCTGACGGCTTCGCTCAGGCGCATGAAGGCCACGCTGCACGACCACAGCGTGCGGCTTGGGCGCCAGGCGGAACGCCGGGTGGAACTGGCCCACTGAAAACAAGCAAACCCACATACAAACCAACAAAGCGGAACCCCGATGCTCCCTGCCGCACCCAGCGCCGATATGACGAATGACATGCCGCCTCCCGCCGTGGTCTGCCATTGGATACGACGGCTGCTGCGGCGCGCGGAGCTAGCGCAAGATCCTCGGCGGGTGCAATTGGCGGCGCAAGACCCGGATATCGCACAAGCCGTCCGCTACGCTGCCGACCCCGCCTACATCACCGCGTATCCGGCCTGGCCCCGCGCCACGGCCCTGGCGCAAGCCGCCGGCCTGGGCGAGGCCGGCACGGAAATCCTGGCATTCCTGATCGCCGCCGAGACGTCCCCGCCGCTGGAGAGGTGCCTTGCCGCATTTGGCCCGTTGACGCAAGAGCGCATGGCTTCGGTGCTGGCCACGGCGCTGTACCGGCCAATGGCCGTCGTGGCGCAGGGCCTTGCGACAGCCACCGCGCTTTGCCGCGCGGCACGGCTCGCCGCGGCGCCAGCCACGGCGAGCCTGTCCCAGGCATCCATGCCGGGCTAAGCCGCTGCCATGCCTGCGAGCAGCCAGCCGGGCTTCGAGCGGATCGCCCAGCGCACGTTCGATGCGGTCAATCTCAAGCGGGAAAGCCGGGAGTGGCACAAGGTGTTCTCTTCGTTCGCCTGCCCGGACCAGACATTCACAAGCGCCGCGCTTTCGCGGCGCCCGGCATCTCCCGCCTGGCGCCGGGCAAGCCCGCTGGCCCTCATTGCCCGCCACAAAACAACGGCGACGCTTCGATGCGCTCAAGCATGCCGCGTGCCGCGCTGGACAGCGGCCGGTTGGCCCTGACGATCAGGCGCGACTGCGCGGCCTCGAAGATGGGATTGGTGGTGCGCAGCGCCACCAGCTCGCCCCTGGCGACTTCCTTCACCACGGAATTCGAGGAGGTGAAGGTCAGGCCAAGGCGGCACTCGACATAGCGCTTGAGCGTGAGGATGGAGTTGGCGACAAAGCTGGGCGTGAGAACGATGTTCTCGGACATCTCGGCCATCTGGATCAGCTGGCGCAAGCCGAATCCCGGCGCCATCAGCGCCACCGGATAGCGCGCCACGTCCTTCAAGGCGGGCCGTTTGCGCTGCCGCGCGAGCGGATGGTCGGGCCAGGCGATCACGCAGAGCGGATGCGTGCGCGCCGTGACCACGCGAACGGCGGGGTCCGCGGGCGCGCCGAACACGACGCCGATATGCGCGTCGTCGTGCGCCACCGCGCGCACGGCGTCGGAGGCGCCCGCCACCTTGAGCGAGACGCGGATGCCGGGATATTGCCGGCAGAACGCGTCCACCACCCCGCTCATCAGGATATCGACAAAGCCCTCGCTGGCCACCAGCTGGATATCCCCGCGCTGCAGGCCGTTCACTTCATCGAGCCGGGCCATCAGCGCTTGTTCGCTGGCCTGGCGGTCGCGGCAATGGTCCATCACGATCGCGGCCACCTCCGTGGGCACGATGCCCCGGCCTTTGCGCTCCAGCAGCGCCACGCCTAGCTCAGTCTCCAGCAGCTGGATCTGCCGGCTGACGATCGACGGCTCCACGCCAAGGCGCTCGGCCGCGCCGCGCACCGACCCTGTGTTGACCGCTTCGAAGAAATACTGCAGGCGCCGCGCGCTTAGTCCGCCTTCCATGTTCCGTTCCTGTTTCACGTTTCCTGACTGTCTCAAATTCAGCAAATCGTTGCCAAATAGGCAACAATTTCCCGGCAAGCTTACATTGATTCGGACGACTGGAATTGCGAATAATGTGCGGGCGGCAAATCCGCGACCACGATCCCCTTCGAGCAAACAAAGCATGAAACCCTTCGCTTCAATCCTGGCAGCCGCAACCTTGGGCGTGCTCTGTCACCAGACCGCGGGCGCGGCGCCGCAAGACCCCGCCTACCCGGTCAAACCCGTGAAGATCGTGGTCGGTTACGCGCCCGGCGGCTCCTCCGATGCCGTGGCGCGGCT
Source organism: Cupriavidus sp. MPR-AND1C (assembly GCF_058809705.1). Classification (NCBI taxonomy): domain Bacteria; kingdom Pseudomonadati; phylum Pseudomonadota; class Betaproteobacteria; order Burkholderiales; family Burkholderiaceae; genus Cupriavidus; species Cupriavidus sp. MPR-AND1C. Next base: position 68,093 of record NZ_JBXASU010000014.1, read on the forward strand.
GGTGGCCAACCGGCTGTCGGAACGGCTCGGGCAGAGCTTCGTGGTCGAGAACCGTCCTGGCGCGGCCAGCAATATCGCGGCGGCCGGCGTGGCGCGCTCGCCCAATGATGGCTACACCATCCTGCTAGGCTCCAATGCCAGCACCATCAATGTCTCGCTGTACAAGAAGCTGCCGTTCGACTTCCAGAAGGACTTCGCGCCGGTGGTGCTGCTCACGCGCTTCCCGAACATCATGGCGGTGAACCCGTCGGTGCCGGCCATGACGGTGGCGGAGTTCATCAGCTATGCCAAAGCGCATCCCAAGGGCATCTTTTTCGCCTCGTCCGGCGCGGGCTCGTCCACGCGGCTGTCGGCGGAGTTGTTCAAGATGATGGCGGGCATCCAGATGGAGCACGTGCAGTACAAGGGCAGCGCACCGGCGCTGACCGACCTGATGGCGGGCCAGGTGCAGGTGATGTTCGATACGGCGCCGTCGGTCATGCCGCTGATCAAGAGCGGCAAGCTGCGCGCGCTGGCCGTGACCAGCGCCAGCCCGCAGCCCTTCGCGCCGGAGATCCCCACCGTGGATGCGGGCGGGTTGAAGGGCTATGAAGTGGTGTCGTGGTATGCGCTCTTCCTGCCCGCTGGCACGCCGGGCAACGTCGTCGATACGCTGAACAAGGAAGTCAACGCGATCATGGCCGAGAAGGAGACCCGCGAGAAGCTCGCCGCGATGGTGGCGACGCCGGGCGGCGGCACGCCTGAGGCGCTGCGCCAGTTTGTCGGCTCGGAAATCACCAAATGGGGCGCGGTGGTCAAGGCCTCTGGCGCCACCGCGGACTAGGCCGGCGGATCATGCGCGTTTTTACCGGCTCGCTGGCCACCGAGACCAACACCTTCGCCCCGCTGCCGACCGCGCTCGATGCGTTCGTCGACCGCGGCTACTTTCCCGCAGGCACGCACCCGCCGGAGATGACCGTGTTCAGCGGCCCGCTGTGGGCCGCGCGCGAACGCGGCCGCGCGCGCGGCTGGGTGGTGATCGAGGGCATGGCCGCGGGCGCGCAGCCTGGCGGCGTCACCACGCGCCACGCCTATGAGGCACTGCGCGATGAGCTGCTCGGCGACCTGCGGCGGGCGCTGCCCGTCGACATGGTGGTGTTGGGCCTGCACGGCGCCATGGTGGCCGATGGCTACGCGGACTGCGAGGGCGACCTGCTCACCCGCGTGCGCGCGTTGGTTGGCCCCGGCGTGGTGATCGGCGCCGAGCTGGACCCGCACTGCCACCTGTCGGATGACATGGTGGCGCATGCCGACATCCTGGTGGCCTACAAGGAATATCCGCACACCGATATCCGCGAGCGAGCGCTGGAGCTGGTCGACCTATGCGCGGCGCAGGTGGCGGGACACATCGCCCCCGTGGCGGCGGTGGCCGACTGCGCGATGGTCGTCACCATCCGGACCAACCAGGAGCCGGCACGCAGCTATGTCGACCGGCTGATCGCACTGGAGGGACGCGATGGCATCCTCTCGGTCTCCGTGGCACATGGCTTCCCTTGGGGCGACGTGCCGGACATGGGCACCAAGCTGCTGGTGTACGCGGATGGCGACGGCGCAGCCGCGCGCCGGCTGGCGCGGCGCCTGGCCGACGAGCTGATCCGCATGCGCGAGACCCTGACGCCCGCTTACCCTGGCCCGGATGCGGCCATCGACCAGGCGCTGGCGTTGGCCAAGGCGCCGGGCGGCGCGCCCGTGGTGATCGCGGATGCGGCCGACAACCCCGGCGGCGGCGCGGCGGGCGATGCCACGTTCCTGCTGCATCGCTTGCGCGAGCGGGGCATCGGCAACGTGGCGGTGGGCCCCCTGTGGGATCCCATCGCTGTGCGTATTGCCTTTAGTGCCGGCGTGGGCGCGCGCCTGGCGCTGCGCATCGGCGGCAAGGTCAGCCCGATGTCCGGCGCGCCCATCGACCTGGCTTGCACCGTGAAGGCGCTGGTCCCGGACATGATCATGACTGGGCTGTCGGGCGCGCCGGCGGCGGTGGGCAACGCGGCGCTGGTGGAGGCGGATGGCATCGAGATCGTGCTGATCACGCGGCGCGCGCAGGCGCTGGACACCGATGTCTTCACGCAGCTCGGCTGCCGTCTGCCCGAAAAGACGCTGATCGTCGTCAAGTCCGCGCAGCACTTCCACACCGCGTTCTCGCGGATTGCGCGCCATGTCATCTATGCGGACGCGCCAGGCTCGGTCTCGCTCGATTTGCGTTCCCTGCCCTATCGGCACATTCACCGGCCCAAGTGGCCGATCGATGCCTGAACGAAAAAAGGCGGCGCACGCGCCCAAACGCGCGAGCGCCGCCTTCACGGCATCAAGCCGGCATCAAGCCGCCATCAACCTGCATCAAGCTGCATCAAGCCTTCTTCAAGCATTTTTCACGCTTTCTTCACCCACGCACTGCACCAGCCCTTGGTCGCGACCTGCTTGCCGGCGAACAGCGGGCAGCCGCCGCTTGCGTCCGCCGCCTTGCCTTGGAAGAGCTGGCAGTTGCCGCAATGCTGGCTGGCGTCGTGCTTCGGGTACTTGGCCTTGTCCACCTTCGACGAATCCGCCTTGTAGCCAAGGCCGACCGCCTGCGGGTCCTTTTCATCCACCATCGGGCCGCTTCCCTGTGCCCGGGCTGGCAGGGAAACACCCAGCGCGCCGGCCGCCGCGATGATAGGAATGCCTTTCAAGAAATGACGACGAGTTGACATCTTTAATCCTCTTTTTTTCTGTGGGGGACAAACCGGACAGGGTCGCGCCTTGTGCGACCACGCAAGCCACCGTCCGTCAACCATCGGCGCGCCCATGACGGCGCTCGCCGGATACCAGCCCGGACGCAGGCCACGCCACGGCAAGAAACAAAGTAACAGACACGTCGGTTCAATGTGCGCGCAGCCTGCACCCGGAGCCGCCATCGTGGCCGGCTCCAGGCTTGTATCCCGATTGAGTTTAGACGACGCCGATTGCGTTGACGTTGCGCGTCGTCATGGAATGCGATCGATCCATGCCCTGCGCGCACCCGGAATCCGGCCGCCGGATCGCATGAGGCCGGATCAGGCAGGGAAGAACGTTCTAGCGCCGTCCGCCCACATCCACAATCGCCCCATTTGGCGCGACCATGTGGTAATCCGCGCCGATGCCAAATCAGGCACGCATCCTGCTTGCGCGGAGGAAAAATGGAGTGCGCAGGGAGACTGGCAAGAACACCATGGCGGCAAATGCCCACCATCCGTGTAAGAAATACAACCCGATTTGACCAGGACGCGGCATGCAAGCCGCGCCCGCATCACAAGGCCTGCCGCCAGCGGTCAGGCGTGCGCGCCCTGCAGTGTGCCGGCAAAGCGATGTTGCCCAGGGGCGTCGTCGTCGGGGGTGGCTTCCAGCTTGAACTCGCCCACCGCGTTCTGCAACTGGTGCGCCTGTTCCGCCAGGGCCGATGCGGCGGCGGCGGCTTGTTCCACCAGCGCGGCATTCTGCTGCGTGACCGCATCCATTTGCATCACGGCTTGATTGACCTGCTCGATGCCGCCGCTCTGCTGCGCCGATGCCACCGAAATCTCGCCCAGGATGGTGGTGACCTGGCCGGACGCCGTCACGATCTCGCGCATGGTCTGGCCGGCATGCTCCACCCGCGCGGAGCCGTTGCGCACCTGCTCAACCGAGTCGCCGATCAGGCCGCGGATTTCCTTGGCCGCCGCGGCGCTGCGCTGCGCCAGCGTGCGCACCTCGCCGGCCACCACGGCAAAGCCACGCCCTTGCTCGCCCGCGCGCGCCGCTTCCACGGCAGCGTTGAGCGCCAGGATATTGGTCTGGAACGCGATGCCCTCGATCACGTCGATGATGTCGACGACTTTCTTGGAACTGGCGCTGATCGCCTGCATGGTTTCCACCACCTCGCCCACCACGGCACCGCCGCGCTGCGCAATGTGCGAGGCGTTGGCCGCCAGCTCATTGGCCGCGTGCGCGCGCTCGGTGTTCTGCCTGACCATGGCGGTCAGCTCGCCCATGCTCGATGCGGTTTCCTGCAGCGCCGAGGCCTGCTCCTCCGTGCGCTGCGAGAGGTCGGCATTGCCGGCGGCGATCTGCCTGGAGGCATCGGTGATGGAATCGGTCGATTCCTTGATGCGGGTCACCAGGTCCGTGAGCATGTCCTCCATCTCGCCCATGCCGGCCAGCAAGCGGCCGAACTCGCCCTTGCGCTCGGTTTCGAATTCCTTGCTGAGGTCGCCGGAGGCCACGGTCTCGGCGATATAGACAGCCTCGCCTAGCGGCTCGGCGATGCTGCGCGCAATGCCGTAGGTAAAGGCGGCGCCCACCAGAAGCGCGACAAGCCATAGGGTAAACATCAAGGTACGCGCGCCATCGATGGCTTGCTGCGCGTCACCGCCGCCGGCTCCGGGTAAGCGGTCCAGCGCGGCCGCGATTGCCGCGGCCATCAAGAGCAAAACCACCGCGAATCCCACGCCAAGGCGCGTACGGATGGTCAGGTTGGCAAATGACATCATTGCTGCATCTCCCCTTTTATGTGGACTACGCCTGCTTCGTCGTCTGGATAACGGCGATGCGCGCGGAAACTTTAGGAGAAATCCTGGATGCCTTTACCGGCTCCGTGCGCCAGGCCCGCTCAGCCGGGGCGATGGCCCGGCGCCACCCCGTCGCCCGCGCGGCTGCCCGCGGGGAAATGCACGCCCGCGCGCTGGGCCGCCCGGACGATGTGATCCGACATGGCGCGCTGGGCCAGGCTGGCGTCGCCCGCGGCCAAGGCGTCGATGATGGCGCAATGCTCGGTGTAGGTGGCAAGGCGGCTGCCGCGCTGGTAGAACGGCAAACGCTGGCTTTCCTGCATGACGTCAGTGCTGTTGCGCAGGATATCGGCGATGGCGCGGTTGCCGGCGATCGCGATGATGCGCATATGAAAATCAAAGTCCAGCCGGGCGGCCTGCGTGAAGTCGGACGCGTCGATGCACACCCGCATGGCCTCGGTGTTCTCGCGCAGGGCGTCGATGTCTTCCGGCAGCAGCGCCGCCGCGGCCAGTCCCACGGTGAAGCCCTCCAGCGCGAAGCGCAACTGGTAGATATCGGTCAGCGAATGCGATTTGGAGAAACGCCATGGCGGCGGCGTGCCGTCGCCAGCGTCGGCGGCCACGTACACGCCCTTGCCGGGGCGCGAGACCACCAGCCCGAGCCCCTGCAGCGTGGACAACGCCTCGCGCAGCGAGGTGCGGCTGATGCCGAGCTGCTCCGACAGGTCGCGCTGCGAGGGCAACAGCGAGCCGGCCGGGTACTTGCCGCCCTCGATCCACTCGCGGATCAGGTTCGCGGCGTTGGCGGAGATGGCGGTAGCTGTGACCATTAGGTGCGATGAAGTCCGGCGCGGGATCGTGAAAGATGGGGGGCCGGCGCTTGGCCGCCGGATCGACGGCAAATTGTACTCGACGGCCCGCCCGGAGCACGCCCCGGGCAGCGCCATCGCATACCTGCCCGACTTACTTGTTCACCAGCCGCGCCGGCACCGTATAGGTCAGCGCCGCGCCGCAAAGCAGCACGCCAGCCAGCACGAACATGGCCAGGTTGGTGCTCTGCGTCGCATCCTTGATCAGGCCGATCATATAAGGGCTGACAAAACCCGCCAGGTTGGCGAACGAGTTGATCATGGCGATGCCGGCAGCGGCGCCCGCACCGGACAGCAGCGCGGTCGGCAGGCTCCAGAACAACGGCGACGTGGCCAGGCTGCCGCCCGCAGCGAGCGCCAGCGCGGCGAGCGAGAGCACCACGTTGTCGCTGAAGATCGCGCTCAGCGCCAGGCCGGCGGCGCCGCAGCAAAACGGCACGATCAGGTGCCAGCGGCGTTCGCGCATGCGGTCGGAGCTGCGGCTGACCAGGATCATCGAACACACGGCGAAGGAGAACGGGATGGCCGTCAGCAAGCCGATATGCAGCGCGCCGCTCACGCCGGCCTGCCGGATCAGGGACGGCAGCCAGAACGTCAGTCCGTACTGGCCCATCACCGTGCAAAAGCAGATGCAGGCCATCTTGATGATGCGGCGGTCCGAGAACAGCTGCCGCATGGTCATGTGCCCGCCTTTGGTGGCGTTCTCGTTGGCGATGTTGCGCTCCAGCAGGTCCTTCTCGCTCTGCGTGAGCCAGCGCGCCGAGCGGATGCTGTTGTCCAGGTAGGCCAGCACGGCAACGCCGACCAGCAGCGAAGGCAGCGCTTCGATCAGGAACATCCATTGCCAGCCGCGCAGCCCCGCCACGCCCTGCATGGACTCCATGATGAAGCCGGAGAGCGGGCCGCCAAAGATGCCCGACACCGGGATCGCGCACATGAACAGCGCCACCATGCGCGCGCGGCGGTGCGACGGGAACCAGTAGGTCAGGTACAGGATCATGCCGGGGTAAAAGCCCGCCTCGGCCGCGCCGAGCAGGAAGCGCAGCACGTAGAACTGCGTGGTGGTCTGCACGAACACCATCGCCGCCGAAATCACGCTCCACATGATCATGATGCGCGAAATGGTCGCCTTGGCGCCGATGCGGTGCATCAGCACATTGCTCGGCACTTCGAAGAAGAAGTACCCGATGAAGAACAGGCCGGCGCCCAGCCCGTAGGCGGACTCGCTGAACTGCAGGTCGCCAAGCATATGCAGCTTGGCAAACCCCACGTTGACGCGGTCCAGGTAGGCCACGACATAACAGAGCATCAGGAACGGCAGTAGGCGCCACGCCACCTTGCGGTAGACGGCGTTTTCCCGCGCCGCCGCGTGGGCGGCGGCGGGCTCGGGGGCTAGCGATGGGGCGGTGGTCAGGGACACGGCGGTTTCCTCCTCGGGTGGCTCGGCTCGTTATCTCAACTGGTATTACCAGTCTGTTTTCTTGGAGATGGCGAAGGATACGTCACGGCATTTCCCCAAGGAAAGCGGCGTAAACCCTGTAATACAAGCGCCTTGACGCCGCTCATTGACAATCGGATACTGGCACCACTGGTATTACCAGTTGATCCACGGAGATTGGCCAGGCGCCTTCCCCGGCCACTTCTTACCCATGACAAGAGGAAAAACGTGTCTGCTCCCGACGAGACGGCGATCCAGCCCCCACTGCCATCCCAAGCGCCGGTGTGCCTGCAGGTGGAGCCACTGACCGTAGCCGCATTCGCCCCGTTTGGCGATGTCATCGAAAGCGAGGGGCGCGCGCCGATGGTGATCAATGGCGGCATGACGCTGCGCTATGACGACCTTGCCAGCGTCGATGTCGGCACGCAGGGCGGCCGGGCGCTGATCAGCTTCTTCGACGCGCAGCCTTATGCGCTGCCGCTCGGCATCCGCGCCATGGAGCGGCACCCGCTGGGCAGCCAGGCCTTCGTGCCCCTGGACGAGGCCGCCTTCCTCGTGGTCGTGGCGCCCGTTGGCGACCAGATCGACGAATCGGCCATCCGCGTGTTCGTCACCAACGGCAGGCAAGGCGTGAACTACAAGCGCGGCGCCTGGCATCACTCGCTGATCGTCACGCAAGGCACGGCGCGCTTCCTGGTGGTGGACCGCGGCGGCGAGGGCCACAACTGCGACGTCACCGAGCTGCGCGGCAACTACCAGGTGGCGGGGTAAAGGCGTCGTCGCCTGTCGCTGGAGTTTGCGCAAGCACTGGCGGCGCGCACGAAGGCTCGAGGCGTGCAGGGCATTCAGGTCTGCGCGCCCGTGCCACTGCTTACTTCTTCAACGGATTCAACGGATGCGCCAGGAAAAACCGCACCATCTCCGCGCTGGCATCGGGCCCGCTCGCATCGGTGTACGAGCCATGCGTACTGCCACCCGCCCACGCATGCGATGCGCCATGAAGCAGCCAATACTCAGCGTCAACGCCGTCGCGTGACTTCAACTGACGCCGCGTGAAGGCGCGCCCGTTCTGCCTGCCCCGGCGCGGGCCGTCCTGCTCACCGTCATGCTGGAATGCTCGCAGCAGCCGGTCGGCGTTGGACACATGCACGGTCGTATCCGCGTCTGCCTGGAAGACGATCAGGGGCCGCAACGGCGCGGCCTGCGCTTTCGCCATGTGCGTGCCCGCCAGCGCGCCACCCTTCATCGCGGCGAGCGCCGAAGGCAAGTCATGCGCGCTGGCATACGGCAAGCCGGAGTGAATCCCCGCCGCGGCATACAGGTCGGGATAGGCATGCACCATCACGGCAGCCATGGCGCCGCCGGCGGACAAGCCGGCCACGTACACGCGATCGGGATCGACCGGATGGCTGGCCATGACTTCCCGCGTGATGCCCGCGATCAGCGACGGCTCACCCAGCTCGCGCCGCTGGTCGCCCGGATTGAACCAGTTCCAGCATTTGGACGGGTTCGCCGCCGCGGGCTGGATCGGGTAGGCAACCAGGAAACCGTGCTGCTTCGCCAGCGCATTCATGCGGGTACCCGCCGCAAAATCGTCGGCGTCCTGCGTACAGCCGTGCAGCATCACCACCAGCGGCAGGCGCTGGCCCTCGAAGCCGGCGGGCACGTAGAGCTTGTAGGCGCGCTGGCCGGCGTGTCCGGCATGGCGCCGGGCGGTGAAGTGGCCTGTGTCCCGCACGTCGGGTTGCGCTGCGCTCTCCTGCGCCTGGCGTGGCAGCAGCGCCTCGACAACTTGCGCGGGCTGGAAGCCGGCATTGGGCACTGCGCTGTTGCCGCGCAGTGCGCGCGCAATGACCTCGGTGGCTTCCAGCGGCCCCGCGGTGCGCAGCAGCGCCATGGCTTCCTGCATGGAAGCCAGAAATTCTTCGTTCTTCTTCGTCATGGTGTCCTTGGTGTCCTTCCACGTGCCTTTGGCGTTAGGCTTCCCGTTGCCTGGCGGCTTAGCGGATGCGGCCGGCCAGCGCGGCCTTGACGGCGGCGGAGGCATGGAAAGCGCCCAGCACCACGATCGACTCGATTGTGGCGAGGGCAAGCTCGGGCGTGACATCGGATGCGATGCTGGCCAGTCCCAGCACATGGATATCCAGGCGCTGGTGCGCGGCTTGCGCCACCTCCAGGTCCTGGCGGGAGAAATGCTGCAGGCCAAGCACCAGCGCGCGCCGCGTCACGGTCTCGCTGACGGCCTGCGCGTGGATCGCAAGCTGGTTGCGGATCGCGGTGCGGATCAGGTCGGTACGGTTCGAGTAAAAGCCTTCCTCGACCAGCAGGTCGATCTGGCCGAGATCGACCGGGCCGAGATTGATCGTGATCTTCTCGGTTTCGCCGCCTTTCGGGCGGGGTTGCGCCACAAGTGCCTTTTGTTGCTCATCCATCGCCATTCGCCATCCAAATACCATCCAATGGGATGGTTATAGGATGGAACGACCCATTGTTCAAGGACGATTGCCGATTTTTGCTGCAATCGCACATAAAAGTGCGGCCCACGGTATCCGGCAGCATTGCCCACCCTGGCATTCAGGGCAGCAGGGAACCAGGGGGGCGCAGCATGTTCTGTAGTGAACATGTGCAGCCCGTCAGCCGAATGGGTGCGAATGGGTGCGAATGGGTGCGAATGGCGAGACTGGAGAAACGTGCCTCTGCCAGACGCTAGGAGGCCAGGTCGAACCGATCGAGGTTCATCACCTTGACCCATGCCGCGACGAAGTCACGGACGAATTTCTCTTGGGCGTCCTCGCTTGCGTAGACTTCGGAAAGCGCGCGGAGCTGTGCGTGCGAACCGAAGATCAGATCGACACGCGTGCCCGTCCATTTCAGTTCACCGGTCTTGCGGTCGTATCCCTCGAATACTTCGCGAGAAGCTGAAAGTGGCTTCCATTCCGTGCGCATGTCGAGCAAGTTGCGAAAGAAGTCATTGGTCAACGTCTCCGGCCGGTCGGTGAGAACGCCGTGAGCCTGCGTTCCGGCATGAACGTTCAGCACACGAAGCCCGCCGATCAGAACGGTCATCTCCGGCGCGGTCAGCGTCAGCAGCTGGGCCTTGTCGATCAGCAACGCCTCCGCAGGAACGCTGTACTCTCCCTTGAGGTAATTGCGAAAGCCGTCTGCAACCGGCTCAAGCACCCCGAAAGATGGCACGTCGGTCTGTTCCTGCGACGCGTCCATGCGGCCTGGCGAGAACGGCACGATCACCCGATGGCCGGCCCTTTCTGCTGCCAGCTCGATACCGGCTGCGCCGGCCAGCACAATCAGATCCGCCAGTGAAATCTTCTTGCCGCCAGACTGCGCGCGGTTGAACTCGGACTGGATGCCATCCAGGACCGTCAGCACCCTCGCCAATTGCCGAGGCTGGTTGACGGGCCATTCAACCTGCGGTGCAAGGCGGATGCGCGCACCATTGGCACCGCCGCGCTTGTCCGAGCCACGGAAGGTCGATGCCGATGCCCAGGCCGTCGACACCATCTGCGCGACAGACAGCCCCGACGCGCGAATCGTCTGCTTGAGCGAAACGATATCCTGGTCGTTGACCAACGGATGGTCCACGACGGGGATCGGGTCTTGCCAGATCAAGGCTTGCGCAGGCACTTCCGGGCCAAGGTAACGGGCGCGCGGACCCATGTCGCGATGGGTCAGCTTGAACCAGGCGCGGGCGAAGGCGTCGGCAAACTGGTCAGGATTCTCCAGGAAACGCCGCGAGATTTTCTCGTAAGCCGGGTCGAAGCGCAACGAAAGGTCGGTGGTCAGCATCGTAGGCCGCAGCTTCTTCGACGGATCATGCGCGTGCGGGATCGTCTCACCGGCATCCTTTGCCACCCATTGATGCGCGCCGGCCGGGCTCTTGGTCAACGTCCAGTCGTAGCGGAACAGGTTCTCGAAAAATCCCATGCCCCATGTCGTCGGCGTCGCGGTCCAGGTCACTTCCAGACCGCTGGTGATTGCGTCGGCTCCCTTGCCGGTGCCAAAACGGCTCTTCCAGCCCAGCCCCTGCTGCTCCAGGTCAGCAATCTCCGGCTCCGGGCCAACGTTGCCGGCCGGCCCCGCGCCGTGCGTCTTGCCAAAAGTATGGCCACCGGCGATCAGCGCGACGGTTTCCTCGTCGTCCATGGCCATGCGGCGGAAGGTCTCGCGGATATCGCGCGCGGCCGCGATGGGATCCGGATTGCCGTCGGGGCCTTCCGGATTCACGTAGATAAGGCCCATCTGCACCGCGGCCAGTGGATTTTCCAGGTTTCGTCCGTCTTCCGGGTAGCCCGCCCCAGCGCCACGCGGATCCCCATCGTTGCCGGCCGCGCCCTTGCCGTAACGGATATCGCCGCCAAGCCAGGTTTTCTCGTTGCCCCAGTAGACGTCATTGTCCGGCTCCCAGGTATCTTCACGACCTCCGGCAAAGCCGAAGGTCTTGAACCCCATGGTCTCAAGCGCGACATTGCCGGTGAGGATCAGCAGGTCGGCCCAGGAAATCTTGTTCCCGTACTTCTGCTTGATCGGCCAGAGCAGGCGACGTGCCTTGTCCAGGCTGACGTTATCGGGCCAGCTGTTGAGCGGTGCGAAACGCTGCTGGCCGCGTCCGGCGCCTCCCCGGCCGTCGTCGACACGGTAGGTACCCGCACTATGCCAAGCCATGCGGATGAAGAGTGGACCGTAGTGGCCAAAGTCCGCCGGCCACCAATCCTGCGAATCGGTCATCAGCGCAGCAAGGTCCTTTTTTACCGCCGCGAGGTCGAGACGCTTGAAAGCCTCGGCATATCTGAAGCGCTCATCCATTGGGCTGGACTTGCCGGAATGCTGACCAAGCAAGTCCAACCGCAACTGTTTCGGCCACCAGTCGCGATTTGTCGTACCGCCGCCGGCGGCATGATTGAACGGACACTTTGCTTCACTAGACATGCACTCTCTCCTATTGCGGTAGCACTAAACGCCTGATCTGAAGTGTGAAGTCTGCCTTCCATCCAGAATCAGTCAGCGGCCATGGCCCTGGACACTTGTGTGCCCGGTGGGGCGCGGTGCGAGCCGATGATCGTTGCGGCGGCGAGAAGCTGTCAATCAAACCAAAGGATAGGGTGTCCCCCTGGCATGCCTGATTTTCATGGCGCAGGGCTTTTGTGTCCTTTCCGCCCACGAACTGAACCATCCGAGCGCAACCTGATTGTGAGTCAACCAATTCACGGATGCATTGCCTAAATGCCTGACTATGAATCCCCACCGAAAAATAAACAGATAGCCCGCCCCACCAGCAGCAGCCTTATTCCCGGCGCGGCGGGCTGCCTCCTACGTTCGTATGACCCGGCCATCTCAACGTCGTACCGCGCCTGCACCGATGGACAACTGCGTGCGGCGCGCAGCGCGTCATAAGATGTCCTTATGGTCGGCGTCCACACGCCAGCCTTCATCCGCGCGACGGGGCCGGCTGCCTCCCCCGCCCGCCTCCATCATCCGGAGCTGACCATGCCAGCGCACCCGAATCCCGCCACATCATCCACCCCATGTGCGCAAGCGGACCGCCCCGACCCGTGGGACAGCACCATCGGCCTGCTCAATGCGCGTCAGGCCTTCCAGCTGTACGCCGACTGCGCCTGGCCCGATGAGGAAGATCCCCGGCGCCGCCGCCACACCGCCATCGTCAGCGTGGTGGAGCGGCCCAGCCCCACCTTGGCGGTGATCAGCTGGCGCGACCCCACCCATTGCCGCTACGGCGCTCAGATCTGGGCTGCGATATCGGCACGCGAGGCTGGCGTGTGCGCCCTCAGCGGCCTGCCCATCGCCAAGGGCCAGGCCGTCTACCGCCCGCGCCCCTGCCGGCCGCCGCCGCGCAACGCCGAAGCCATGATCCTCGCGTCTGCGCTACATGCAGCGTGCGGGACCGACGCCGACGCCTGCGGCGAAGATGCCTTGGCGGCATGAGGCACGCGCGGCCCGCCCCGTGCGTCGGCTGGGGCAACTCCGTCGCCAAGATCGCGACCCGGGCCGGTGAGGCGCGAGGTGCCTGACACCGTGACCGCTGCACGAAGATAGCCAGAAGAGCGCATTTGACACGCATATCGAGCAGTTTGATCGGAATGTCAAGTTTCATCCACGCAACATGCCTACTTGATTTCAAGCATGATCCGAACCTAATATCTTTCAAGATAAAAAACATGACATATTCGGGCAGGCTCTACGACGCACAGAGCCGCCCTGGCGGGTCCGCCAGGGCAGGGTCGGAAATCCGGGGATTGCAAAATCCTGCCGCAAGCGCTGGTCGGCGCTGGCAGTGTCGTGCCATCCCCGTGGGTTCAGCCTGTCTCCGTTGCACTTGCATTTGTATTTGCGCTTGTACGGGGAGTTACGGCATGAACGTGGTGCTCGTTGAAAGCCATCCATTGCTCCGGATTGCAATGCTCACGCTGCTGGAGAGTATTGCAGGCATCGCGCAAGTCGCTGCCATCGACCCGGGTGAAATCCCTGCGCATTTGCACGCCGGCGGCAGCGCTGACCTGATCGTCTTTGGCATGCCCGCCGATGCCGACACGGGCTGGCAATGGCTCGGCCAGGCACGCAGGCTATGGGCCGCGCCGCGCGTGCTGCTGCTCTGCGATACCGTGCCGCTGCAGCTGCCGCAAGGCGAGATCACCGAAGGCTTCTGCGGCTGCCTGCCGAAATCCGCCCCGCTCGACGTGCTCAGGACCGCCATCCGGCGTATCGCCACCCGTCAGCCGGAGCGTGCCGGCGCGAGCCAGCTTTCACTGTTCCCCGCCTTACCCGCCTTGCCCTCGGCTGCGCTGGCACCGCGGCCCGCTGCCGGGAGCCAGCGGCTGACACGAGAAGCAACGCAACTGGGATTGACGCAACGCCAGTATGACGTGCTGGTACTGCTCTCCCGAGGGCATGCGGTCAAGACCGTAGGCCGCCTGCTGAATATCTCGGCGCCGACGGTCAAGACGCATGCCCGCGCCATGTACAGGCATCTCCAGGTGGCTGGCAAGGAAGAGGCCGCCTACAAGGCACGGCAACAAGGCTTTAGCCTAGCGTGGCCGGTTGGCGGCGTGCCGGCGTTGGCGCTGGCACTCCGCCACGCCCCCACCGTGCGGCAGATGGAACTGCTCTGAGCGGCTGGCCGGCGTTGGCCGGCCGGCGCATTGCCTGGTCACGCCAGGCTGATCCACGTGGTCTTCAGGTCCGTGTACTTGTCCAGCGCATGCAGTGACTTGTCCCGTCCCGAGCCCGACTGCTTCACGCCGCCAAACGGCACCGTCACGTCGCTGTCCATATAGCAGTTGACCCACACCAGCCCCGCCTGCAGCTTGCGCGAAACCCGGTGGGCGCGGGACAGGTTGGAAGTCCAGAGTCCCGAGCCCAGCCCGTAGGGCGAATCGTTGGCCATGCGGATGGCCTCTTCCTCGGACTCGAAGCGGGTCACCGCCAGCACCGGGCCAAAGATCTCTTCGCGCACGATGGTGAGCGACTGCGTGGGGCACTCGAAGATGGTGGGCTGCATGTAGAAGCCGCCACTGTCCGTGTGCGCGCGCTTGCCGCCGGCGCGCAGGCGGGCGCCTTCGTCCTCGCCGCTCTTCACATAGGACATCACCCGCTGCAGTTGCGCGCCGTCGACGATGGCGCCCATGGCGGTGGCGGGGTCGAGCGGGTCGCCCGGCTGCATGCGCGCTGCGTGCGCTTCCAGCTTCTCCATGAACGCGTCGTAGATGCCGCTTTGCACATAGAGGCGCGAACCGGCGATGCAGATCTCGCCCTGGTTGCTGAAGATGCCGATGGCGGCGGCCTGCGCGGCGCGGTCCAGGTCGGGACAGTCGTCAAAGACGATATGCGGGGACTTGCCGCCGCACTCGAGCCAGACGCGCTTGAGATTGGACTGGCCGGAATACTCCATGAAGCGCTTGCCGGTGGCGGTGGAACCGGTAAAGGCAATGCAGTCCACGTCGGGATGGCGGCCCAGTGCCTGCCCGGCGGCGGCGCCAAGACCTGGCACCACATTGAAAACGCCCGCCGGAATGCCCGCTTCTTCGGCGAGTTCCGCCAGCCGCAGCGCGGTGAGCGGGGACTGCTCCGCGGGCTTGAGCACCACGCTGTTGCCGGCGGCCAGCGCGGGCGCCACCTTCCAGCTGGCCATCAGCAGCGGGTAGTTCCAGGGCACGACCGCCGCCACCACGCCCAGCGGCTCGCGCGTGATGGTGGCCAGCACGCCGGGGCCCGTCGGCGCGATCTCATCGTAGATCTTGTCGATGGCTTCGGCATACCAGGCGTAGGTGCGGCCGGCTTCGGGGATGTCGTATTGCAGCGTCTCGGCAATGGGCTTGCCCATGTCGAGCGTTTCCAGCAACGCGAGCTCTTCGCGATGTGTCTCGATCAGGTGCGACAGCCTTAGCAGCGTGGCCTTCCTGGCGCTGCGCGGCATGTCCGACCAGACGCCGGACTGAAACGCCTTGCGCGCCGCGGCTACCGCGCGCTCGACGTCCTGCGCGCCGCAGGCCGCGACGCGGGCGAGCGCCTTGCCGGTGGCGGGGTTGATGGTCTCGAAGGTGGCGCCGTCGGCGGCGTCGGCCCAGCGGCCATCGATATAGGCTTGCGAACGGATCGATACCGTTGCTGCCTGCTTGCGCCAATAGGCGAGATCTCTCAAGTCACTCATCGTGGATTCCTGGCATTCATTGAGGTTTCGGCCCGCTCAGGCGCTCGTGTTCGCCTGCGCCACCATGGCGCCAAGCAGCACATTGGCCCCGGCTTCCAGATGCTCGGGCTTGGCGTCTTCGATTTCGTTGTGGCTGATGCCGTCCTTGCATGGCACGAAGATCATCGCGGTGGGCGCCACGCCGGCGATATAGACCGCGTCATGGCCCGCGCCAGTGACGATGTCCTGATGGCTGTAGCCCCGCGCGGCGGCTTGCTGGCGCACGTGGCGGATCAGCTCGGGCGCGAACGGCGTGGGCGCGAAGTACTGCACGTCTTGCACAACCACATCCAGGGCCGCGCCGGTGGTGGTGCCGTCCGCGACGGCGGCGCAAGCCGCGCGAAAGCGCGCATCCATCGCGGCAAGCCGCACCGGGTCGAGATGGCGCAGGTCGACCGTGAACGTCACCGCCCCGGGAATGACATTGCGCGACGACGGATGGACCTTGACCACGCCCACCGTGCCGCGCCCGTGCGGCGCGAAGTCGTTGGCGATGCGGATCACTTCCTGCATCAGGAACGTGGCGCCATAGAGCGCGTCCATGCGCAGCGGCATCGGCGTGGGGCCAGCGTGCGCCTCCATGCCGGTCACGGTGACGTCGTACCAGCGCAGGCCCAGCGATCCGGTCACCACGCCGATCACGTTGCCCTCGGCCTCGAGCACCGGCCCCTGTTCGATATGGGCTTCGAAGTAGGCGCCAACCTTGCGGCCAACTTCCGCGTCGCCGGCATAGCCGATGGCCGCCAGTTCATCCGCCACCCGCTTGCCCGCCACATCGGTGGCCGACAGCGCGGTCTGCAGCGCAAAGACGCCGGCAAACACGCCGGAACCCATCATCACCGGGACAAAACGCGAGCCTTCTTCATTGGTCCAGATGGCCACTTCGAGCGGGGCCTCGGTGGTGATGCCGTGGTCGTTCAGGGTGCGCATGACTTCCAGGCCGGCCAGCACGCCATAGCAACCGTCGAACTTGCCGCCGGTGGGCTGCGTGTCGATATGGCTGCCGGTCATGACCGGCGCCAGCGCGTTGTTGCGCCCAGCCCGGCGGGCAAAGATATTGCCGACCTGGTCGACCGTCACGCTCAGTCCGGCTGCGCGCATCCAACCGGTCACCAGGTCGCGCCCCTGCCCATCCAGCGCCGTAAGCGCCAGGCGCGCATTGCCGCCCTTGGGCGTGGCGCCGATCGCGGCGAGGTCCATCAGTGACTGCCACAGGCGCTCGCCGTTGATTGCCAGCATGCTCATGGTCTCTCTCCTTGCCGTCGTGGCCATTACTTCGCGCCCGCTTGCCGGGCAAGTGCGTCCGAGCGGATCTGCGACAAGGTCATGCCCGGCGCGATGCCGTCCGCGTCATAACGCAGCTCCAGCAAGGCAGGCAGCTGCTGGGTGTTGGCGAATGCAAGGGCACGCGCAAAAGCGGGACCGAACGCTTCATCGCTGGCGACAATTTCTCCATACCCGCGATAGGCGCGGATCAGTTCGCTGAACTCCGGATTGTCGAAGCCAAGCGCCACGGTGCGGCCCGGGAACTCGCGCTCCTGGTGCGCGCGGATGGTGCCCCAGATACCGTTGTTGAAGACCAGCACGACGATGCCGACCCGGTACTGCATGGCAACGCCGAGTTCCTGCAGGTTCATCTGGAAGCAACCATCGCCCGCATAGCAGATCACGGTGCGATCGGGGTTCTCGAGCTTGGCGGCAATGGCCGCCGGCAGGCCGTAGCCCATCGATCCCACGGTCGGCGCGAGGCTGGTGCCAACGCCCTTGAAGCGGTAGTAGGCATGCGGATACAAGGCATAGTTGCCCGCGCCAACGGTAATGCAGGTGTCCTGCGGCACGTTGTCGCGGACGTGGCAGGCGGCCACGTTGAGGTTGAGGGCGCCCGGCGCGGCCTTGGGTTCCTGCTCGGCCAGGTACACCTGGTGGGCGTCGTGCCCGGCGTTGCGCGCCCCCGGGGAACGCGATGGGGAGAGTTCGGCCACCGCGGCGGCAAACGAAACCACGTCCGCGGCAATCGGCAGCGTGGGATGAAACACGCGGCCAAGCTCATTGGCGTCGGGGTACACATGGACCAGCCTCTGCCTGGGCAGCGGGCTTTCCACCACCGTGTAGCCCTCGCTGGTGGCCTCGCCCATGCGCGTGCCCACGGCGATCAGCAGGTCGCTTTCCTGTACGCGCTTGCGCAGCGATTCGGGCATGGCCCAGCCCACGTGCCCGGCAAAGTTGGGATGATGGTTGTCGAAGCACTCCAGGCGGCGCCAGGCTACCCCGACCGGCAGCGCGAAGCGCTCGGCAAACCCCTCCATCTGCCGCGAGGCCGCCGGCGTCCAGCCCGATCCGCCCAGCAGCAGGAACGGGCGCTCCGCCTGCTCGATCAGCTCGGCCAGCGACGCCATCGCGCCAGGCGTCGGCGCGCTGTGGGCACGGCGGTAGCGTGGCACGTCGGCCACCGTGGCCTTGCCCCACAGCGTGTCTTCGGGCAACGCCAGCACGACCGGGCCGGGCCGCCCGCTGGTGGCCACCGCGAAGGCGCGCGCGATGAATTCGGGAATGCGCTCGGTGCGGTCGATCTGCGCCACCCATTTGGTCATCTGGCCAAACATGCGGCGGTAGTCGACCTCCTGGAACGCTTCGCGCTCGTAGAAATCGTTGCCGACCTGGCCAACGAACAGGATCATGGGGGTCGAATCCTGGTAGGCGGTGTGCACGGCGATGCTGGCGTTGGTGGCGCCGGGGCCGCGCGTGACAAAGCAAATGCCGGGCTCGCCGGTCAGCTTGCCTTGCGCCTCCGCCATATAGCCCGCCCCGCTCTCTTGCCGGCACACGATGGGCTGGATCTTGTCATGATGGTCGTACAGCGCATCGATGCAAGGCAGGTAGCTTTCGCCCGGCACCAGGAAGACGCGTTTCACGCCCTGGATGATCAGTTGGTCGATGAGGATCTGGCCGCCGTTGCGCGCTGTGCGCGCCGGCAGTGCTTGCGACGATTGCTTGTTCATGGTCGTGAATTCCGTTTTTGCGATCGCCGCGCGCTTCAGCCTGGGTGCGGCGATCCTTCGAAGTCTTGAATACGATGTTTGCGGGCCTGGGCTTGCGCGCCGGCAGTTACTGCAGGAGCGCGGCCTCCAGGATGCTCAGCCCTTCGTCCATCACGGCATCAGGGATGGTCAGCGGGAACAGGAATCGCACCACGTTGCCGTGGACACCGCAGGAGAGCAGCAGCAGGCCGCGCTCCAGGGCGCGGTCTTGCACTTGCCGCGTGAATTCGGGATCGGGGCGGCCGTCGGCCTTGCGGAACTCCACGGCAATCATGGCGCCCACGCCGCGCACCTCGCCGATCTCCGGCACGCGCGACTTCAGGCCATCGAGCTTGTCCTGCAGCCGCTGGCCGAGCGCGGCGCCGCGCTCGATCAGCTTCTCGCTCTCCAGCACGTCCAGCACCGCCAGCGCCGAAGCCACCGCCAGCGGGTTGCCAGCGTAGGTGCCGCCCAGCCCGCCGGGGGCCGGCGCGTCCATGATCTCGGCCCGGCCGCAAACGGCCGACAAAGGCATGCCGCCGGCCAGGCTCTTGGCCATGGTGGTCAGGTCCGGCGTGACGTCGTAGTGCTCCATGGCGAAGAGCTTGCCGGTGCGGCCAAATCCCGTCTGCACCTCATCGGCCACCAGCAGGATGCCGTGCTCGTCGCAGATGGCGCGCAGCGCGCGCACGAACTCGGCGGGTGCCACGTTGAAACCGCCCTCGCCCTGGACCGGCTCGAAGATGATGGCCGCGACCCGCTTTGGGTCCACGTCCGCCTTGAACAACTGGTGCAGCGCGTTGATCGAATCCTGCACGCTCACGCCATGCAACCCGTACGGGTAGGGCGCGTGGAACACGTCGCCCGGGAACGGGCCAAACCCCACCTTGTACGGCACGACCTTGCCGGTCAGCGCCATGCCCATCATGGTGCGGCCGTGGAAGCCGCCAGAGAAGGCGATGACGCCAGGGCGCCCGGTGGCCGCACGGGCAATCTTGATGGCGTTCTCGACGGCCTCGGCGCCGGTGGTGAAAAACGCGGTCTTCTTGGCGAACGCGCCCGGCGCGCGGGCGTTGATCTTCTCGGCCAGTTCGATATAGCTGGCGTAGGGCACGATCTGGTAGGCGGTGTGCGTGAAGCGCTCCATCTGCGCCTGCATGGCTTGCACCAGGCGCGGATGGCGGTGACCGGTATTGAGCACGGCGATGCCGGCCGCGAAGTCGATGTAGCGGTTGCCTTCGACATCCCACAGTTCCGAGTTTTCGGCGCGCTCGGCATAGAAGTTGCACATCACACCAACGCCACGGGGCGTGGCGGCATCTTTGCGGCGTACCAGGTCTGCGTTCTTCATTGCATGCTCCATTGCATTGGTGTCCTGCTGTCTTGTCTGGATCTGGATCTGGATCTGGACGGCTAGCGCCACGAGGGGCCGGCCGGGAAATCGGGGGAAAGCGCTCCGGGTCAGGCTTAGGGTCAGACCAGTGCGACCCGTCGGATGGCGCTAAAGCCGCTTTTTGCGTCGCCTGGCTTGTAACTCAACCGATGGCCGGACCAATTCTATGGCTTTCGCAGAAAAAATGCCAAAACTTTTGATTTTTTGACAGGGTGGTCAGTCCAATTGAAGACGATTACTTCACGTTTTGCCCGGAACACGCACAGCGATGTGCGGGAAAGATGACCGATAGCACCCGAAGCGCATGCCCGGCTTGCTGCCAACCCGAAGCCACATTGGCCGGACCACTCCCGCTGGCGCCCCGGAAAGCCGGGAGAAACCCACCCTGCCCCTTGAACAGACACCGGGTTTTGCTGTATTGATCAGACCATCAGTCAATTTGCAGCGGCCTTGCCTTCATGTCCCTACTTCAAGCGGTTTCAGCGCAGCGCCTTTACCGGCTGATCGCCGACCAGATTGCCAAGAAAATCAGCGCAGGCGAGTTCGCCCCCGGCGAGCGCCTGCCCGCGGAGCGCGAGCTGGCCGAGCAGCTCAACGTCGCGCGCTCGACCTTGCGCGAAGCGTTGATCGCGCTCGAGATCGGCGGCTATATCGAGGTGCGCGTCGGCAGCGGCGTATTCGTGCTGGAACCCAAGGAGAACGGGCAGGCCGCCACCAACGGCACCGAGCCCGATCCGGCTGCCGAGATCGATGCCCGCCTGGGCGCGGCGCTGGAAGCCAGCCCGTTCGAGCTGATCGAGACGCGCACGCTGTTCGAACCGGAATGCGCGGCGCTGGCGGCCCAGCAAGGCACCCCCGAGCAGATCGCCGCCATCGAAGAGGCGCACCGGAAGATGAACCCCGATCAGTCGCCGGAAGCTGGCGACTTCGCGCATGACCGAGCCTTCCACCAGGCCATCGCCGATGCTTGCGGCAATGCGGCGCTGGCATCGGTGGTCACCCATGTATGGGATCTGTGCGAAGCCAGCCCCTTGTATAAGCGGCTCGACAAGCACTTTGTGGACGCGTCCGCCTGGCGCGCGGCGGTTGGCGAGCACGACCGCATCGTCAGCGCGATTGTGGCGCGGGACCCCATCCGGGCGCGCCACGCCATGTCGTTCCACCTGCTGGCGATTGTGTCGCGCCTGTCCGAAGACATCGCCGAGTAGGCCAGACAGACCCTTGCCGGGCCGGACATACCGGGTCCGGGCGCACATCGCTGGTGCAAGCCAGGCCCAACCTGGCTCCCCCAGCCGCCCACTTTCGCACCAATTCCACACGCAGACCTTAACGAAAAGTGCTATTTAGGCACTTTTGTTGTTGGCACGTGGCTTGCGTTAACGAAGCCGAAGTGGTGAAATTCGCCACAACAGGCCGGACCACCCGCCCACCTGACCTAGAACAACTACCTATTACGCTTAATTTATCGGCCATCTACGCTATATTGGCCTGACCACCCGAACAAAAATACCTAAAGCATCACCTAGCACCGGCCCCCTTACCTCACGCGTGCCCAAGCCTGCGCGCATTACTGGAAAGCCTCATGAACCCCGACCACGCCCCCATCCACCAGCCCGAAGCCGGGCGAGCGCCCCGCAACATGAAGAAGATCGCCGCGGCCAGCGTCATCGGCACCACGGTCGAGTGGTATGACCTGTTTATCTTCGCCACGGCCTCGGCCCTGGTCTTCAACAAGGTCTTCTTCCCGGCCTTCGACCCGCTCACCGGCACGCTGCTCGCCTTTGGCACCTTCGCATCGGCCTATCTGGCCCGTATCCTCGGCGCCGCGCTGTTCGGCCACTTCGGCGACAAGGTCGGCCGCAAGTCCATGCTGCTGATCTCGCTCATCATGATGGGCTCGGCCACCTTTGCCATCGGCCTGCTGCCGGACTACCGCTCGATCGGTATCTGGGCGCCCATCCTGCTGCTCACCTTGCGCGTGATACAGGGCCTGGCCCTGGGCGGCGAGTGGGGCGGCGCGGTGCTGATGGCGGTGGAACACGCCCCGGCCGACAAGCGCGGCCTGTACGGATCATGGGTGCAGATCGGCGTGCCCGCCGGCACGCTGATCGCCAACCTGGCGTTCCTGCTCTGCAATGCCGTGCTGTCGAATGAGGCGCTGCTGTCCTGGGGCTGGCGCGTTCCGTTCCTGGCCAGCGTCTTGCTGGTGGGCGTGGGCATGTACATCCGCCTGAACACGTCGGAAACGCCGTCGTTCAGCAAGGTCAAGGCCACCGCCGCGCAGGTGAAGATTCCGCTGGCCGAAGTGCTGACGAAATCGTGGAAGCAGGTCCTGCTGGGCGGCATCGCGACGATGTCGACCGGCACGGCCTTCAACCTGATCGTGGCGTTCGGGCTGACGTACGGCACGCAGACGCTTGGCTTCTCCCGCAATCAGATGCTCACCATCGCGCTGATCTCGTGCGCGCTGTGCATCGTGCTGCTGCCGCTGTTTGGCCTGCTGTCGGACAAGGTGGGCCGCAAGCCGGTGATCATCGGCGGCATCATCGCCGAGGCGCTGCTGGCCTTCCCGCTGTTCTGGCTGCTGGACACCAAGGTGTTCTCGTTCGCCCTGCTCGGCTACCTGCTGATGATGAGCGCCTTCGCGGCCAACTACGGCCCGATCGCCACGTTCCTGGCGGAGCTGTTCGGCACCAAGGTGCGTTACTCGGGCCTGTCGATCAGCTACATGCTGTCCGGGCTGCTGGGGAGTGCCGCCACGCCGATCATCACCACCGCGCTGCTGTCCGCCACGGGCCGCGGCTCTTCCGTTGCGTGGTACATGATCGGCTCCGCGCTGATTTCCGCCGTCGCGCTGTTGCTGCTGGCCGAGACGCTCAGCAGGCATGCCCCGGCGGCGGCCACCGGGGTGGACGCCACCACCTCGCTGTCCTGAGTGAGCGCCATGCAAGCCAGACTTGACACGGCGCTGCTGCGCCAGCTTGAACGCGTGAGCTTCCCCACGCTCGGGCACTTCCTTGAAGACGGCTTTGCCAGCCACGAGATCCGCGCGCTCGCGCCCAACGTGAAGGTCGTTGGCCGTGCCGTCACGGTGCGCCTGGCCACGCCCAACGCCATTGCCGTGAACCGGGCGCTGGCCAGCCTCGCGCCCGGCGATGTGCTGGTGATCGATGCCTGCGGCGACCATGCGCATGCCCCCGTTGGCGCCGTCACCGGCACCGCGGCCTTGTGCGCCGGCGCCAGGGGCATCATCGTGGACGGCGTGGTGACGGACATCCTGGAGCTGCGCGCCATGGGGATGCCGGTGTTCGCGCGCGGCACCAGCGTGCTGACCACCAAGCGCATCGACGACGGCGGCAGCGCCGTCAATGCGCCGGTGATCTGCGGCGGCGTCACCGTCAACCCGGGAGACATCGTGCTGGCGGATGACAACGGCGTGCTGTTCCTGGCGCCGGAAGTCGCCGCCGGCATCATCGGCCAGGCGCTGGCTTCCGATCAAGCCGAGCCGGCAATCCTGGCCCGGCTGCAGGCGGGCGAGCCGGCCAGTGCCGTGCTGTTCCAGGGCGATGGCCACGCGCCCGCCACGGGAGAAACGCCATGAACGCCCAAGCGACAAGACGGCCGCCAGGACTGCGGCGCAGCTGGCTGTTCGTGCCCGGCCTGGACCCCGTGCGCCAGCACGCGGCGCTGGAAAGCGGCCCGGATGTGGTGGTCGCCGACCTGGAGGAATTCACCAGCCCCGCGGACCGTCCCGCGGCGCGCGCGCGGATCGCCGCCCTGATGGGCGAATGCCGGGCACGCGGCATTGTCGGCGCCGTGCGCATCAACAAGCTGGATGGCGACGGGCTGGATGACCTGCACGGCGTGCTGCCGGGTGCGCCCGCGGCGGTCCTGCTGCCGCACACCGAGTCGGGCGCGCAGATCCTGGCGCTCGACCAGCAGATCACCGGCCTTGAGCGCGAGCTTGGCCTGCCGCATGGCCACACCGAGATCGTGCCGACGTTGGAATCAGCGCGGGGCATCGTTGCCGCGCCAGCCATCCTGTCGGCCAGCCCGCGCGTCAGTGCCTGCCTGCTGGCGGCGGAAGACCTGAGCGCGGATCTTGACGCGGTGCGCGGCCCGGACGGCATCGAGCTGCATCATGTGCGCGCGCGCTTCCTGGTGGACTGCATCGCCGCAGGCTGCGTGCCGATCGACTGTCCGTTCAACTACCAGGATGCTACGGCGCTGGCTGCGGACCTCGCCTGGGCCCGGCGGATCGGGCTGAAGGCGAAATGCACGGTGTTCCCGCATCAGGTCGCCGCGATACACGCCGCGCTGACACCATCGGCGCAGCAGGTCGCGCAGGCGCAAGACAGGGTTGGCAGGTACGAGGCGGCGCGCGACGGCAAGCCCGCGCAGGGCCCGCGCATCGATTCGCCGGACTACAACACGGCACGCCGCCTGCTGGCGCGCCATGCCGGGTTCGTGCAATGGGCGCAGGCCGCTCGAGGTGCGGCGGCCTGCTAGCGAGTTAGCCAGTCAGCGCGTTAGCCTTTCTAGTGTCCTGAGTCTGAAATTCGTTGAAGAAATAAGTTGTCCGAGAAGGCGTGCGAGCCTAGGAGCGAAGCGCAGCAAGGCTGGTGCCTTGCGAGCATTCGTGACGACGGATCGTGCGTCTTATCGGACGACTTACTCAACGAATTTGTGATTCAGGACACTAGATGATGACCACCTTGTTCCTGCCGTCGGCCTTGGCCATATAGAGTGCGCGGTCCGCAAGCGCGAACCCCTCGCGAGACCCGGGCTCGACGGCACCCTTCTTGCGCGCCAGCGAGGCGCCGATGCTCAGCGTCACGCTGCCGAACGGCGAGCCGCGGTGCTCGATCTTCAAGCGCTCCACGCTCAGGCGCAGGTCTTCCAGCGCCGTCTCCAGCGCTGGCCGTGGCGCGCCGCACAGAAGCAGCCCGAACTCTTCCCCGCCCAGGCGCCCGGCAATCATGCGATGCGCATCCGCAATCGATTGCAGCACCGATGCGACCTCGCGCAGGCAGGTGTCGCCCGCCGGATGCCCGTAGGCGTCGTTGTATCGCTTGAACCAGTCGACGTCGACCATGACCGCGCCGATTTCTTCTCCGTCGGCCGTTTCATGCCATCTGCGGCGAACGCTCTCCAGCATGGCGCGCCGGTTGAACAGTTGCGTGAGCGGATCGATCGCGGTGGCGGTGCGCAGCTTCAGGTCGTTCTCGACCATGGCACGCAGGTGCCTGAAGACCTCGCACTGCGCCAGGGTGATGCGGTGCGGCGCCGAATCCATCGCGCAGAGCGCACCGACGACCGTGCCACAGGGCCCCTTGATCGGGATCGCCGCGTAGAAACGCACGAAGGGGAAGCATCTGACCAGCACGCATTCGCCAAAGCGTGGATCGGCCAGCGCGTCTTCGAGCACGAACAGGTCACCGTGCCGCGCCACATGATCGCAAAGCGAATGCTTGCGCGAGATAGGCGAAAGCGGCATGCCCACCGCGGCCCGATAGTGCTGGTGCTCCTCGTCGAGCAACGTGACCGCCGTCATGGCGGCACCCGTCGCATTCTTCAGGATCGCGGCGGCATGGCGAAAGCACTCGCGGATCACCTGGTCATCGTGCAGCAGCCAGTCGATGACGGACGGCTCGGCATGCTGCGCGCTGGCGCCAATCTCGGCCGGCAGCAGCCTGCTGGCGGGGCGGTCGTATTCAGTGGTGAGGCGCAAGGTCTACTTTCGAAATCAACGGTTGCCCCTGCTAACGGCGAGCCATCCGCAAACTTGAATGCCTTGCGCCGCTCAGTCCGAGCGCCCCGGCAGCATGATGGGGCCATCCTCATCGGCGCTGCCATCCATCACCACCAACGCATCGCCAGCCCAGAACACCTCCGCCAGCGGCACGCCGCGCGCCGATGCCTGGCCGATCTGCTTCCCCGCGGCGGTGTACACCCGCACATAGCCGTTCACATAGTAGAGCTTGTCCGAGCCTTGTCCCGGAAAGGCCATGATCGGCACCCAGCTACGCCAGCTGGCCAGCTTGTACTTCTGATAGTAGAAGGCCCCGTTAGGGCTGTACGCCTTGCCGCCGTAGGCCACGCCGTCATAACAGTAGAGATATGCGGGGTAAGCCAGGATGGCGATTGTGGCGATTGCCGCTGCGGCAATCAGAAGGGACTTGTTCTTCATCTATTGTTAAGTGATTGCCCAGACCGAGGGATTTCCCATACGCCAACGCGCCAGCATCGGCATGCCGGGTCTCATCCCCGCTCCCCTTGCGCGGGCGTTGCCTTGCGCTGGCGCCGGGCGCGCGCGTGCAGGCGGCGCAGTATCACGTCAAAGGACTCCAGCTGCCGGTTGATTTCCGCCTGGCCTTGCTCCACCAGGTAGCCACGGAAGGCAACCGCCACGCGCGGCAGGCGCACGCCCGGCAGGTTCAGTACGTACCAGTCGCGCTCGATGGGATTGCCTTGCAACGGCAACAGCCCGATCAGCCCGGCCTGGAATTCCAGTGTGCAGGCGTGCAGGGAGAGAAATGCGACCCCCAACCCTGCCGACACCATCCGCTTGATCGCCGCGTTGCTGGACAGCTCAGAACCCAGGGGCAGCCGCAGGCCGGCCTCCCTGAACAACCGCTCCACGGTATTGCGCGTGCCCGAGCCGCGCTCGCGCACCAGCAGGTTCTCCTCCACCAGGTCCTGCAGCGTGAGATTGCGGCGCGCCATCAATGGGTGGTCCGGCGCCGCGATGAATGCCATGGGGTGCTTGGCGAACGGCGTCGCCTGCGTGCGGATGTCCGTGGGTGGCCGCCCAATGATGGCAAGATCGATCTCATGCATGGCCAGCATCCGCACGATCTCCTCACGGTTGCCCACATGGAGCTTGATCTTGACGTCGGGCTGGTCCGCGGTGAATGCCACCAGCATCGACGGCAGCAGGTACTCCGCCGTCGTGATGGCGCCGACCCGCAGCGTGCCGGCCAGGTTGCCCTTGAGCGCCGCCACCTCCTCGGTGGCTTCGCGCCACAGCCGCAGGATCTGACCGGCGTAGCCCGCCATCACCTCACCGGCGGGCGTGAGCTGCGTGCCCCGGCCCGCGCGCTGCAGCAGTGGTGCCCCGATCGCCTCCTCGAGCAGCTTGAGCTGCAGCGACACCGTTGGCTGCGTGATGTGCAACTCCTCCGCCGCGCGGGAAACGCCGCCCAGGCGGGCAATGGCATCGATGGCATTGAGCTGCCGGAAGGTGGTGGTTCGATTCATAGTAGAAAACCTATTGGTCGGTTTTATAAACCAATTTTTCAATATGAAGCGGCTACCTTATAGTGCCATGACCGGAAACGCAATCGCGTCCGCGTATCGAAACGTAGTGCATAGGGAGACGAAAAATGTCGCTGGAATTGCTGGTGCTTACCCTGGACGATGTACTCATCCGCGCGGACGAACTGCGCAAGTCCGGCTTCGGCGCAGCACCGCGAGAACGCGACACCCCGCTCCACTTGCATGAGGATGCTTGCACCGGCGCGCGTGCCGGCAAGCCGGCCGAAATCCGTGCCCAGGCCATGCAGCTCATGCGCAGCGCGGAGCTGGGCGGCGCGCGGCTGGCGCTTGCCGCGCCGCTCGCATCGCGCACGCTGCACATCCTGCTCGATAGCGCCATCGGCCCGGACTGGATGGACCGCTTTACTGTCGTCGCCACGGCGGACGCGCTGCTGCCCCGGGAAACCGAGATCGAGCTTTACCGGCTGATCCTGCGCACGGCCGATGTGCCGGCGCACCGCGCCTTGCTGGTCGGCGCCACGCCGAGCAGCCTGCGCGCCGCGCAAGCCGTCGGCATGCACACAGCCACCGTTCAGCCGGCGTATGACGATGCACCGCGCCAGGCAGGGGGATCTGCCGTGCTTTCAGGTTCGCCGGATGCGCTCTGGCCGGATTTCCACGCGTTGGAGTGCATGGTGGACGGCAATCGGCGGCCTGACGCGCTCGCGGCAACAAGACAGCAATCACGGAGTTTCCCATGAACACCATCGTGATCGTCGGCGGCGGCGCCGCCGGACTACAGCTCGCCACCCGCCTCGCCAGGCGGCTAGGCAAGCCAGGGCTCGCCGAAATCGTGCTGGTCGACCGCAGCCCCACGCACCTGTGGAAGCCACTGCTGCATGAAGTGGCCGCGGGCAGGCTCGAGCCCGTGGTTCACCATACGTCCTTCGCGCTGCAGGCCGAGCGCCATCGCTTCCGCTACGTGCAGGGCGACCTGCAGGCCGTGGATCGCATCAACCGCACCATCTCCGTGGCTATCTCCGGCACCGGCCATGGCGAGGGCGGACAGCTCCAGTCCATCGGCTACGACAAGCTGGTGCTTGCCGTTGGCGGCGTCACGCAGTACTTCGGCGTGCCCGGCGCGCGCGAGCACGCCCTGACGCTGGACAGCGTGAGCAGCGCGGAGCAAGTGCGCGAGCGCCTGTTCACCGCCTTGCGCCGCAAGACCGCACAGGCTCATGCACAGCCGCAAGCAACCACCGGCACAGTCCGCGTCGCCATCGTCGGCGCGGGCGCCACCGGCGTGCAGCTCGCGGCCCAGTTGCGCCGCACGTCCAGCGTGCTGAATCGTTATGGCATCCACCGGCTCGACCCGGTGACGGGCGTGGACATCTGCCTGATCGAAGCCTCGCCCGCGGTGCTCCCCGGCCTCGGCGCCCGGATCGCGGATCGCGTCGGCGAGCAGCTGGCGCGGCTGAACATCCGCGTCCAGTGCGGCGCCCGCGTGACGTCAGTCAGCGAGAGCGGCCTGACCATGGCCGGCCAGGCACCCATGCAGGCGGATGTCGTGGTGTGGGCGGCTGGCATCGCTGCGCCGGGCATGCTGGCCAGCTTTGGGCTGCCGGTCAATGCCAAAGGGCAGATCCGCGTATTGCCCACCCTGCAGAGCGTCGACGACGAACATATCTACGCGATCGGCGACTGCGCCAGTTGCCGGCCCCAGGACCTCGATGCGGAGCTCCCGACGCGCGCGCAGGTTGCCTATCAGCAAGCGCTGTATCTTGCGCAAGCGCTGCCACGGCGATTGGCGGGCAAGCACACCGAGGGGTTCCGGTATCGCGACTATGGCTCGCTGGTCAGCCTGGCGGGAAGCAGCGCCATCGCCAACCTGGCCGCGCCGGGCAAGGACAGCGGCTGGCATATCGAAGGCAGGTTTGCCGCCCTGCTCCACCATGCCGTCTACCGCCGCCACGTGCTCGCCATCCACGGCTGGGGACGCGCGCTGGGCATGACGCTGGCCCAGGGGCTGGAACGTTTGCTGGCGGCGGGCACGCGGCTGCACTGAACGTTGACCACCAGCCCGGCCAGACCGGGCTTCTGCGCGGCGAGTGTCAGCAGGCCACACCGGAGATTGACGCCCCGCCCGGCCTGCTGCATGATCCGCCAATGCACTTCCTGGCTCTCGACACCACGACCACTACCACGACCGCTGATGGCGGGTCGTGTGGTCGGACCATGAGCCAGGAATAAGCCGCTCAAGTCTTCACCCCAAGGCCCCGCCAGCGATGGACGGGGCCTTTTGGTTTCTGCGCCCGCGCTGGCATCACAGGAGAAACACCATGCCTGGCAGTGCAAGCCCCGGACGTTGCGCCCTGTTGATCATCGACATGCAGGTCGGCATGTTCAACGGCCCAGAGGCGCCCTATGAAGGGCAGCGCGTCCTCGCCACCATCAACACGCTCATCGCTAGAGCCCGCGAAGCGGGCGCGCCCGTCTTTGCCGTGCGCCACACCGGCCCGCTGGGATCTGCGCTGGAGCCCGGCAGCGCGCTGTCGCAACTGCTTCCCGAGCTTGCGGTGGATGCCGTCGCGGACACGGTGTTCGATAAAACCCGGCCCAGCTGCTTTGCCGGAACCGGGCTGGCAGGCTGGCTGTCGGATGCCGGCGTTGCCGAGCTGGTCATCGTCGGCATGAAGACGGAGTACTGCGTCGACACGACTTGCCGTGCCGCCGCGGAGCTAGGCTTCAGGCCGGTGCTGGTCGCGGACGGACATACCTGCATGGACACGCCGGTGCTGCCGGCGCAGGCCATCATTGCGCATCACAACCGGACGCTGAGCGGGCCGTTCGTGAAACTGGTGAACGCGGCGGACTGCCGGTTCGCACAACATTGACGCGGCGTCGCCAGCCTCGGAATGCGCGCATCCACTGTTCGTGGCTGGCGACAAGGTCGTCTTGCGCGGTCCGAGGCGGCCCGCAGCGCCTTGAGCCGGCACCGGCACCCGCATCACGCCCCACCGACCGACTCGATCGCCACCGCCAGCCGGGCTACCGCCGGGCCGATCTCTTCCTCGCTGACCCCGCCGTAGCCCAGCACCAGGCCGTTCTGCGCGCGCACGGGATCCGCGTAGTAGGACGACAGCGGGCGGGCCACGATGCCGTGGGCAAGCGCGGCGCGCGATACCCGGTGATCGTCCGCGCGGCGCAACAGGACGGTCAGATGCAGCCCGGTATCGGTGCCGACGATATCGATCTCGCCGTCAAGCCGGCTCTGCAATGCCTGCGTGAGAAGCGCCTGGCGCTCGCCATAGATCTTGCGCATGCGCCGGATATGGGCGGCGTAGTGCCCGTCGGCGATAAACAGCGCCAGCGCGGTCTGGATCTGCAACTGCCCGCCGCGATATAACTCGGAGTGCGCTACGGCGAAGGCATCCACCAGCGACGGCGGCAAGATCAGGAAGCCGAGCCGCAGGCCGGGGTACAGCACCTTGGAAAAGCTGCCCACATAGATGGTGTTGCGATGGGGATCGAGGCCCTGCAGCGACGGCTGGGGCGCACCGTGGTAGCGGAACTCGCTGTCGTAGTCGTCCTCGATGATCCAGGCGCCGTAGCGATGCGCCAGCTCCGTGAGCAAACGACGGCGTGCCAGGCTCATTACCACGCCGCTGGGGTATTGGTGCGACGGGGTGACGAAGATGAGCTTGGGCGCGGTCTGCGGCGCAACCGGGGGCTGCATGCCCTGTGCGTCCACCGGCACCGCCTCGACCTTCAGGCCGGCGGCGCGAAACACGCTGCGCGCACCCCAGTAGCCGGGGTCTTCCACCCACACCACATCGCCCGGATCGGCGAGCAAGCGAGCGCACAGATCGATGGCCTGGTGGCTGCCCTGCGTCACCACGATCTGCTCGGGCGAGCAGTCGACGCCGCGCGCGAGCGCCAGGTATTGCGCCAGCGCGTGCTTGAGCGGCGGGCAGCCGTGGCGCGTGCCATAGCCCAGTTGTTCCTGGCAGGCGGTTTTCCAGACCTGGGTGATCAGGCGCTGCCATGTCGCGCGCGGAAACTGCCTGACATCCGGAATGCCCAGCACGAACGAGCCCACCTGCCGGTCCGATGCGCCGGCGCCATCGAGCAGCTCGCGGGCTCTTGCGGACAGGCGCGATTCTGCGCGCGGCGGCGCGATCTCGCTCGCCTGGCTCAAGCCGAACACGCGCTCGCGCAGCGCGGGATCGGGCGGTGCCTTGCCGACGTAGGTCCCACTGCCGCCGTGTGTCAGCGTATAGCCCTCTTCGGTGAGGCGCTCATACGCATACAGGACGGTGTTGCGGGCGATGCTCAGGCCTTTGGCGACCTCGCGTGTCGGCGGCAGGCGCGTGCCGGCCGACAACTGGCCAGCAAGGATCGCACCGCGGATGTCGTCGAACAACTGCCGGTTCAAGGGCAGGCCCGCTCGGTCGGGTTGCGCCCAGTGACTGCGCCCGAGAAGCCAGTCGATCAGTGGCGTCTCTTTCAACGTCTTCGCTCCCTCTGCTCGTTGAGCCCCGACCCTTGGCTACCGACACTACCGACATCATGGTGCGTTCGGCACTTTGTAACGTACGCTACAAAAAACCTGAGAATTGAGCCGGGCGCTTCACCGGCAAACAATACACGCGGCGTCCCTCAGGCGAAACCAAGGGTTTCCACGCGGTTTTTGTTGCACCACCCAAATGATATTCTCCGATTTGTTTCACGTTCTGTAATGTTCATTACGTCATACTGCCGCACCGCATAGTGGCCGGGCAGTCCCTATTCGGAGAGCGGCTTGGCCAGGTTATCAATCAGGGAAATGCTGGCAGACCAGGCCGCCGGCTTCACCACGTCGGAGTTGAAGGTCGTGGAAACGCTGCTCGCCAGCTACCCAAGTGCCGCGCTGACTTCCATCTCGAACCTCGCGGGGCAAGCCGGGGTCAGCGATCCGACCGTGTACCGGCTGGTCGTGAAGCTGGGATTCGACGGCTACCCGTCATTTCAGCGAGCGCTCCTGGCGGAGGTTGACGACGCAATGAACTCGCCGCTCTCCCGGCTCGGCGCGCGGGGCGACACAGCACTCGGAGAAGACTTCCAGAAGGGTTCGCTGGCAAGCCTGGCGATGTCGGTCGAGCGCGTGGCGCAGCACGCTTCGCAGGAGGATTTCAACACCGCCGTCGAGTTGCTTGGCAATGCGCGGTCCGCCGTGTTCTGCACCGGCGGACGATCGAGCTTGTTCCTGGCCTCGCGGCTCGCCTCACACCTGACGCATATCCGGCCCAAGGTCCGTCTCATCGAGCCTGCCCTGGAGCGGGCGAACGAGGTACTGGTCGACATCGGGCCTAACGATGCGCTGGTCGTTTTCGACTACCGCCGCTATCAGAAGAGCGTCATCGACTTTGCCGCCGCGGCGCATCGCCAGGGCGCAAGAATCATCCTGTTTACCGACGAGTGGAAGTCGCCGGTTGCCGGCTTCGCCACGGCCACGCTAAGCAGCTTTGTGCAGACCGGCTCGCCATTCGATACCAAGGTACCCGCGCTGGCGCAATGCGAGACCCTGATTGCCGCGCTCATTGCCCGCTTTCCCGAGGAGGCAAAGCGCCGGCTCGAAGCCATCGAGGCCGTACGCCGCTCTGCCACCCCCGAGGGTGCAAGCATCGATTTCTAGAATGCCTTTCCTTTCAGGAGAATAATGAAATGGCCACTCAGCAGTTTTCATTGATACGCCGGGGCAGCCCGCTGGCCTTGGCGCTCGCCCTGCTAAGCGCATGCTCGACGCAAACCGGCGTGTCCTCGGTGCCGCCGGCCCAAACCGCTCCCACGGCAGCTGCGCTGCCCGCGGCGCCGGAAGTCTCGTCCGGCTACCGGCCGGGCATGACGACCACTTACGCCGACAAGCACATGGCTGCGGCCGCCAATCCCCTGGCCACCGAAGCCGGCCGCAAGATCCTGCGCGCGGGCGGCACCGCCATCGACGCGGCCGTTGCCATGCAGGCTGTGCTGACGCTGGTCGAGCCGCAGGCCACCGGCATCGGCGGCGGCGCCTTCATCATGTACTGGGACGGCAAGCGCGTGCAGGCTTATGACGGCCGCGAGACCGCGCCCGCCGGCGCCGGCGAGAATCTCTTCATGCGCCCCGACGGCAAACCCATGAGCTTCAGCGAAGGGCAGATCGGCGGGCGCTCGGTGGGCACCCCCGGCGTGCTGCGCGCGCTGGAGCTGGCGCACCGCCAGCATGGCAAGCTGCCCTGGGCCAAGCTGTTCGAGCCGGCCATCGCGCTGGCAGAGCAGGGCTTCCCGATTTCGCCGCGCCTTTATACGCAGATCGCCGCCGACAAGTTCCTGCCCGCCTCGCCCGAGATGGCCGCCTACTTCCTGACGCCGGACGGCAAGCCCAGGCCGGTCGGCACCATGCTGAAGAATCCGGCGCTGGCCAAGACGCTGCGCGAGATCGCGCGGCGCGGGCCAAACGTGCTCTATACCGGCCCGATTGCCAGCGAGATCGTCAAGCAGGTCAACGGCAGCGCCAACCCGGGCTCGCTCTCGCTGGTTGACCTGAAGGATTACCGCGCCAAGGAGCGCGCGCCCATTTGCAGCGACTACAAGCGCTGGAAGATCTGCGGCATGCCGCCGCCTTCGTCAGGCGGCATCGCGATCGCGCAGATGCTCGGCACCTTGCAGGCGCTGGAAGCCAGGAACCCGAAATACGCGCTCGCCGCGCTCAAGCCGAAACAGGTCGCAACGCCTGCTGGTGTCGAGCCGGGCATCGACGCTGTGCACGCGCTTTCCGAGGCCGGGCGCCTGGCCTATGCGGACCGCGGCCTCTATGTGGCGGACTCGGATTTCGTGCCAGTCAATGTGGCGGGGCTGCTGAACCGTGACTACCTGGCAAGCCGCGCTAGCCTGATCGGCGAGGAGAGCATGGACAAGGCGGAGGCCGGCGTGCCACCCGGAGTCACCGTCGCGCTGGCGCCGGACCGTTCGCCGCCGCGCGTGTCCACCTCGCAGATCGTCGCGGTGGATGACACCGGCGGCGCGATTTCCATGACCACCACCGTGGAGAGCTATTTCGGCTCGCACCTGATGGTGCGCGGCTTTGTGCTGAACAACCAGCTCACCGACTTCTCCTTCGTGCCGAGCGAGAACGGCAAGCCCGTCGCCAACCGGGTGGAGCCCGGCAAGCGCCCGCGCTCGTCGATGGCGCCCACGCTGGTGTTCGACCGCGACAGCGGCAAGCTGGTCGCAACCGTCGGTTCGCCCGGTGGCTCGCAGATCATCGAGTACGTGTCCAAGACGCTGGTGGGCCTGCTGGACTGGAACATGGACGTGCAGGCGGCCATCAACATGCCCAACTTCGGCAGCCGCAACGGGCCAACGGAACTGGAAGCCGGCCTGGTCAGCCCGGCCCTGGTGCAAGGCCTGAAAGACCGTGGGCATGAGGTCGCGCAGATCGAGATGACCAGCGGCACGCAGGCCATCATGCGCCGCCAGCGCCCCGATGGCACGTGGGCCTGGGCCGGCGGTGCCGACCCGCGCCGCGAGGGGGTGGCATTGGGGGATTGAGCGCGGTTGCACAGTGGCGCTGGTGCGCCCGGCGCTTTTGAAGCGCCGGGACTGCAACGAAGAAGGCCGGCCCGAGGGCCGGCCTTCTTCGTTGCGACCTGCGCGCCGTTACTCGTAGGAGAAGAAGCTGCCGAGCTTGTCCATGCGGTCGAGCGCCATGCCCGCGCCTCGCACCACGCAGGTCAGCGGGTCATCGGCCACCAGGACCGGCAGGCCGGTTTCCTCTGCCAGCAGGCGATCCAGGTCGCTCAGCAGCGCGCCGCCACCGGTGAGCATCATGCCGCGCTCGGCAATATCGGCGCCGAGTTCCGGCGGGGTCTGCTCCAGCGCGATCTTGACCGCCGACACGATCTGATTGAGTGGCTCGGTCAGCGCTTCCAGGATTTCGTTGGACGATACCGTGAACGCGCGCGGGATGCCTTCGGACAGGTTGCGGCCCTTGACTTCCATTTCACGGACTTCGGAACCCGGGAAGGCCGAGCCGATGGTCTTCTTGATGGCCTCGGCGGTCTGCTCGCCAATCAACATGCCGTAGTTGCGCCGGATGTAGTTGACGATGGCCTCGTCGAACCGGTCCCCGCCCACGCGGATGGACCCCTTGTAGACCATGCCGCCCAGCGAGATCACGCCGACCTCGGTGGTGCCGCCGCCGACATCCACCACCATCGAGCCGGACGCCTCCGACACCGGCAGCCCCGCGCCGAGCGCGGCCGCCATGGGTTCCTCGATCAGGTAGACCTGGCTGGCGCCGGCGGCCAGCGCCGATTCGCGGATGGCGCGGCGCTCGACCTGGGTCGAGCCGCACGGCACGCAGATGATCATGCGGGGCGATGGCCGCAGCAGCTTGGTGTCGTGCACCATCTTGATGAACTGCTTGAGCATCTGCTCAGTGACCCGGAAGTCGGCGATCACGCCATCTTTCATCGGGCGGATGGCCTCGATGTTTCCAGGTACCTTGCCCAGCATCTGCTTGGCTTCCTTGCCCACCGCCTCGATGGTCTTCCTGGGATTGGGGCCGCCCTGCTGGCGAATCGCGACCACCGAGGGCTCATCGAGGACGATGCCCTTGTCGCGCATGTAGATCAGGGTGTTGGCAGTGCCTAGGTCGATCGCGAGATCGTTGGAGAAGTAGCTACGGAGAAATCCAAACATCAGGAAACTTTCATCTGGTGGTTCGCAAGCATGCGAACCGGCGGGCGCCAGTTCTGGCGACAAGCAGGCTATGAATAGCGACGCATGCAGGAAGCCTTCATGCGTCGCGCGTCGAGCGGAGCGGCCTTCGGCGGTGGCCGGCGCTCCGTCACTTGGTATGAGCGGCAAAACTCGGGGCGGCCATCGCCGACGTGCGGCTTAGTGGCGAAATCGGCCACCGGGCAACCGCTGAATAGGTCACATATTTGAAACCGCGCCAGGATCACAAAAGGGCTGGCGAGCCTCACCCGGAACATCCTTGGCCTGATGAGTGGCGTGAGCCGTACTTGCGCCACTCCAGCGCGTGATCTGAGTGTTCACCGGGAACGAATGATACCTTGCGCCAAGGTTTTCCTGCTCAAAAACGGCGTCCGTCGGCCAGCGGTGCAAGCCGTGGCGCCAGGGACCGAACCGGGGGCCAGCCTCATCGTCATGCACAGTGCGCCAGCGGCCGCGCGTCCCGCAGGCAACCCAGCAATACCTCGAACGCCGGCCCTATCCGCTCCTCCGGCACGCACGCATACCCGAGCAACAGCCCGCGCTGCACCGCACCGCCCAGGAAATACCGCGACAGCGGCCGCACCAGGATGCCCCGGCGCCCGGCTTCGTCCGCGATGGCCACATCATCCGCGCCGTCCGGCAGGCAGAGAACCAGGTGCAAGCCGGCATTGCTGCCGTACCGGTGCAGCGCTTCGGGTCCCAGATACCGCTCGATCAACCCTGCCAGGATGGCGCGGCGGCGGCCGTACAGCAGCCGCATGCGGCGGATATGCGCGGCATAGTCGCCCGCCTGCATGAACTCGGCCACGGTGGCTTGCGTCATCAGGTGGCCGGCGCGGTACAGCTCGGCATGCGCGGTCTGGAAGGCGCCGGCCAGCGCGCGCGGCAAGACCATGTAACCCATGCGCAGCCCGGGGAACAACGTCTTGCTGAACGTGCCGATATAGATCACCGGCGCGTCCGGCTCCATCCCTTGCAGCGACGGGATTGGCTGGCCGGAGAAACGGAACTCGCTGTCGTAGTCGTCCTCGACGATCCAGCTGCCCTGGCGCCGGGCGTATTCGAGCAGCGCGCGCCGCCGCGTCAGGCTCATGACGGCGCCAAGCGGATACTGGTGCGATGGCGTGACGAAGATAAAGCGCGGCGGCGGGCCTGCGTCCTTCCCGGCCGGGATCGTCAGCCCCTCCTCATCGACCGGGATCGGCATCATGTGGATGCCGTTCATCTGCAGCAAGCCGCGAATCCCCCAGTAGCTGGGCTCCTCCACCCAGGCGTGCTCGCCGGACATGCCAAGCATCCGGACCAGCAGGTCGATGCCCTGGTGAATGCCTTCGGTGATCAGCACCTGAGCGGCGTCGCATTGCACCGATCGCGCCACCCGCAAATGTGCAGCCACGGCTTCACGCAAGGCGGGCAAGCCACCGCCATGGCAATAACTGAGCCACTCGGGGGGCGGATTGCGCCACAGGCGGGCGGCGATCTGCGCATAGCGCTGGTGCGGGAAACGCGTCACATCCGGCACGCCCGGCATGAAGGCGCCCCACTGCGATGGCGACGCCGAGGCATTGGCCAGCAATTCCACGCCGCGCGGCGACAGACCCGGCATGGCCCGGGCCTGCGCGCTGCTGGCCTGGCTGGCCTTGGCATTGAGATAGGCCTCCGGCGCGGTGGCCGCCACGAAGGTGCCGCTGCCGGTGCGGGCATGCACATAGCCCTCGGCCAGCAACTGCTCGTACGCAAACATCACGGTGTTTCTCGACATGCCGAGCTCGGATGCAAGGTCACGCGACGGCGGCAGACGGGTCTGCGGCCCCAGGCTGCCATCGAGGATGGCGCCGCGGATGCACTCGTAAAGACTGCGGTTCAACGGCTTCGCTAGGGCTGCGGGACCGTCCGGACCCAGGCGCTGAAGCAGCAAGTCGCCACAGATCGATCTCAATTGGCACCATCAGATATGTGAATGCGGTACTGGATTGTAGTGCCAAAGGAAGTTGAAATGCACTGCATCGTTGCGATCGCGATCGATCGACAACCAGCGACCACCCGCGAAAACCGAGTCCGGCCGGCAAGCGCCGCCCAGGCCATATCAAGCACTACGGAGAGACCATGAAGAACCTCGAACTGAATCAGCGCCGCGCCCTTGCCACCCCCCGCGGCGTCGGCGTGATGTGCGACTTCTATGCAGACCGCGCGGAAAACGCCACGCTCTGGGATGTGGAAGGCCGCCAGTACACCGACTTTGCCTGCGGCATTGCCGTGCTCAATACCGGCCACCGCCATCCGCGTGTGATGCAGGCAGTGATCGCGCAGCTCGAGCGCTTCACGCATACCGCGTACCAGATCGTGCCCTACGAGAGCTACGTGGCGCTGGCCGAGCGCATCAATGCCCTGGTGCCGATCGATGGCCTGAAGAAGACCGCGCTCTTCACCACCGGCGCGGAGGCCGTGGAAAACGCGGTCAAGATCGCGCGCGCGCATACCGGGCGCCCTGGCGTCATTGCATTCTCGGGCGGCTTTCATGGCCGCACCCTGCTTGGCATGGCACTGACCGGCAAGGTGGCGCCTTACAAGGTCGGGTTCGGGCCGTTCCCGTCCGACATCTATCACGCGCCGTTCCCCTGCGACCTGCATGGCGTGAGCACCGAGCAATCCATCCAGGCGCTGGAGTCGCTGTTCAAGACGGATATCGACCCGCAGCGCGTGGCGGCCATCATCATCGAGCCGGTCCAGGGCGAAGGTGGCTTCCACCCGGCGCCGGTGGACTTCATGCAGACGTTGCGCGCGCTGTGCGACAAGCACGGCATCCTGCTGATCGCGGATGAGGTGCAGACCGGTTTCGGCCGCACCGGCAAGCTCTTCGCCATGTCGCACTACCCGGTGGCGCCCGACCTCATCACCATGGCCAAGAGCCTGGCGGGCGGCATGCCGCTGTCGGCCGTTTGCGGCCGCGCCAGCATCATGGACGCGCCGCTGCCCGGTGGCCTGGGTGGCACCTACGCCGGCAACCCGCTGGCGGTGGCCGCCGCCCACGCGGTGATCGAGACCATCGAGCAAGAGCGCCTTTGCGAGCGCGCCACCGCGCTTGGCGAGCAACTGAAAGCCGCGTTGCAGCAAGCCAGCCAGACCTGCCCGGGCATCGCCGACATCCGCGGGCTTGGCTCCATGGTCGCGGTGGAGTTCCACGACCCGGCCACCGGGCAGCCCAGCGCTGAACTGGCCAAGCGGGTGCAGCTGCGCGCCATGGAGGCCGGGCTGATCCTGCTGACCTGCGGCACGTATGGCAACACCATCCGCTTCCTCTACCCCCTGACCATCCCGCAAGCCCAGTTCGACGCCGCACTGGTGGTGCTGACGAAGGTGCTGGCCGGCATCGCCGTATAAAGAGAGACACCATGGGACACACCTTGACATTGCAAAGACCCGGGCTGCTGCGCAGCGCCTGCCTGATCGATGGCGAATGGACCGGCGCCGCCGGCGGCGCCGTATTGATGGTGCACAACCCGGCCACCCACGATGTGGTCGGCACCGTCCCGCGCTGCGGCGCCGCCGAAACCCGCCAAGCCGTGGAGGCCGCCGCGCGCGCGCTGCCGGCCTGGCGTGACCTGACCGGCAAGGCCCGCGCCGCGGTGCTGCGGCGCTGGGCCGACCTGGTGCTGGCGCACCAGGAAGACCTGGCGCAACTGATGACCGCCGAGCAGGGCAAGCCGCTGGCCGAAGCGCGTGGCGAAGTCGCCTACGCGGCCTCCTTCCTGGAATGGTTCGGCGAAGAAGCCAAGCGGGTGGACGGCGACGTACTGTCCAGCCCGCGCGCCGGCCAGAAGATGCTGGTGCTGCGCCAGCCGGTGGGTGTGTGCGCGGCGATCACGCCGTGGAACTTCCCCGCCGCCATGATCACCCGCAAGGCAGGCCCGGCGCTGGCCGCGGGCTGCACCATGATCGTGAAGCCCGCCGAACAAACCCCGCTGACGGCGCTGGCGCTGGCCGCGCTGGCCGAAGAAGCCGGCGTGCCCCGTGGCGTGCTGCAGGTCGTCACCGGCGACCCGGTCCAGATCGGTGGGGTTTTGTGCGAGAGCCCGGTGGTGCGCAAG
Source organism: Cupriavidus sp. MPR-AND1C (assembly GCF_058809705.1). NCBI lineage: Bacteria > Pseudomonadati > Pseudomonadota > Betaproteobacteria > Burkholderiales > Burkholderiaceae > Cupriavidus > Cupriavidus sp. MPR-AND1C. The sequence goes on from NZ_JBXASU010000014.1 coordinate 108,175, forward strand.
CTGAGTTTCACCGGCTCCACCGCCATCGGCAAACTGCTGATGGCGCAATGCGCCGGCACGGTCAAGAAGCTCTCGCTCGAACTCGGCGGCAATGCGCCGCTGATCGTGTTCGAGGACGCCGATCTCGACCGCGCGGTGGACGGCATCCTGGCTTCGAAATTCCGCAACAGCGGCCAGACCTGCGTGTGCGCCAACCGCATCTATGTGCACGACGCCGTGTACGACGAGGTGGCCAGCCGGCTGGTGCGCGCGGTGAGCGCCCTGCGTCTCGGGCACGGCATCGACGGCGACGTCACGCAAGGGCCGCTGATCGACGCCGACGCCGTCGCCAAGGTGGAAAGCCATATCGCCGATGCGCTCGCCCATGGCGCACGCGTGCTGACGGGCGGCAAGCGCCATGCGCTCGGCGGCACCTTCTTCGAGCCCACGGTGGTGGCCGGCGCCACCGCTGCCATGCGCGTCGCGCGCGAGGAAACGTTCGGCCCGTTGGCACCGTTGTTCCGCTTCAAGGGCGACGAGGAAGTCATCGCCATGGCCAACGACACCGAGTCCGGTCTTGCCGCTTACTTCTTCTCCAAAGACATGGCCCGCGTGTGGCGCGTGGCCGAGGCGCTGGAGTACGGCATGGTCGGCATCAATACGGGGCTGATCTCCAATGAGGTGGCGCCGTTCGGCGGCGTCAAGCAATCCGGCCTCGGCCGCGAAGGCTCCAGCTACGGCATCGACGAGTACCTGGAGATGAAATACCTCTGCCTGGAACCAGGCTGATCCACTGGCGCGAGCAGCGCACAGGCCCGCGTGGACCGCCCCGGGAGGCGGTTCCATCAACTAATCCCGATTGGCTCTTATTTACGCGCCGGATGTTCCTTATGCTAGCTAAACCCAATGAGCCAGGCCTTTTTAACGCCATAAGGTCTTTCATTGCGTTAGCCATTCAACGAGGAGAAGGAAATGTCGAATACCGGTAGCGCCCTGCGTGAAGTCGATAGCCTGTTGGTGCCTGCCACCAATGCCACCAATGCCCCCGGCGCGCCGGCCGCGGATGCGCCGGGCAAGGTGCAGGAACGCCTGAAGAAGGCAAAGAAGAAAATCGCCGACGTGCAATACGTCGTCGTGGAAAAGAGCCGCCACACGGCGCGCGTCGCGGACGACTATGTGCATGAAAGCCCGTGGACGGCTATCGGCGTGGCTGCCGCTGTCGGCGTGCTGATTGGCTGGCTGATCGACCGACGATAAATCCCTGGGGCAATTGCTAACGTATCCGTCCGGGCCGCCAACGACCGCGGCCCGGAACCCCGTCTTGCAGCGATCACTTAGCTATCACTTTCAAGGGGAATTAACGATACGTCTTGAGAGGGATGGGTTTTAGTCAGCGCTTTTAGCTGCTAGCGCAGGCTGGCGTGAGTGGGCGGGGTCTTATGGCTTCTGGCTGCTGGCGCGGCTGTATGGTGTTGGCCGTTTTGGAACGTGTGGGATGTTACCTTTCTTTACTCGTAAAGAAAGGTAACCCAAAGAAAGCGATCCTTGCAGGAGGCTGGCGTGTCGGGGTTGCGTAGCCCAATGGTTTCGTGGTCAGGCCCTGGGTTTTAATGGACATGTGCCGTTACCGGTTTGAATGGCCGCGATCCTGTGAATGACACTGGTTTCGTGGTGAGGCTGCTCGGTAGCGGTGTTCTTGCCTGTTCACTCATCTGCCGGTACCGGTTCAAAGCACCACGATATATCGCGCCGTGATGGTTTCGTGGTGAGGTGGGCGCGGTGGTGAATGCCTCAGAACCATTGTGGCTGTGCCACCGCGCCCACGACGAAACGGGATGCCCGCAACTTCGTGGCCGCCCGCGCCGCGAGCGACAGACGGCTTGAAGCAAGTGATGTCTGCTACCGGGGGCACCGGGCCTGTCAGTTCTTTTGTGTGGAGGGCAGGTAATGGCTCATCGGCAATTGGACCGGTGAGCCGACATTATCTCAG